>CAYMPK010000059.1:0-12572 GCA_964392145.1 uncultured Actinomycetes bacterium
ACGATTGTGGGATGGTCTCAAGTGTGAACGCGTCCCGAAGCCCAGCCGACCCGACTGCCCTGTTGGCAGCGCTTCGGCCCGCCATGGCGCTACTGCCGTGCGAGACCCCGTTGCATCCGCTGCCGAGGATCTCCGAGGAGTTGGGCAGGGAGGTGTGGGTCAAGCGTGATGATCTGACAGCCGTCGGGGTCGGCGGCAACAAGATCCGGAAACTCGAGTTGCTGCTCGCAGAGGCGCTTGATCAAGGCGCCGACACCCTGGTCACGATCGGGGCGGCGCAGTCGAACCATGCGCGAGCAACCGCTGCCGTCGCGGCGATGGCGGGTCTGCGCTGCCACCTGGTGCTGGGTGGGGACCAACCGGACACCCGAACGGGCAACCTGCTGCTGGATGATCTGCTGGGCGCCACGTTGGAGTACGTGCCGGCGGGTGACTGGGCGACGCTGTTCGCCGCTGCAGAGACAGCCGTCGAGCGCCTGCGCGAGGCGGGGCGAAACCCCTACTTGATGCCGGTGGGCGGGTCAACGCCGCTCGGCTCCTTGGGTTTCGCTGCGGGCTATGCGGAGTTCGCCCAGCAGGCCGCGGAACTGGGCCTCGACGCCACATCGATCGTGCTGGCGAACGGCTCGGCTGGGACCCAGGCGGGGATGCTCGCCGGACAGGCGGCGTTGGCAGGGCGGGAAAGGATCGTCGGGGTGGCTGTTGCCCTGGAGGCGGACGTCATCACTCCGCTGACCGATGGGTTGGCGGGCGAGGCGGCACGGATACTGGAGACCCGACTGCCGGGGTTGGCTCCGGTGTCGCCGACGTCGGCCGTGGTGCTCGACGGGTACCGCGGGGCGGCCTACGGTCAGCCCACGCAATCGTCCGAGGACGCGTTGCGGGTGATGCTGCGCCGAGAGGGGATCCTGCTCGACCCGGTCTACACCGCGAAGGCGTTCGCCGCGGTACTCCGATCGGATCCGTCGATCCCACCTGGACCGGTCGTCTTCTGGCACACCGGCGGCACGCCTGCAGTGTTCGCCGCCACCCACTGATACGACGGCGAACCAGAGACCTCTGGGAAGTCGGGCGTGGGGAGTGAGGGTGTGGGATTCTTTGATCCGTGGAGGCCCCGGACCGATCTGAAGAACTGCCCGATCATGAGGCTGCAGGTGGTGAATCCGCCGTCAATTTCGACTTCGCGGGCGCCGACGACGAGGACGACCGCGACGGTGGCGGCAATCGAGTCGTCGGGGTCGCCAAGTCCGTGGGGAGCGGCATCGGCGACGGCATCGGTCGGGCGACCCGGAGCGCGAGAACCGCGGGTGTGGTCGCTGGGGTGAGCGACTGGCTCAATGCCACTCGCCGGGAGCGCAAACTGGGCAAAGGAACAATGAGGTCGACCTATGTGGTCGCATACCGCGGTTACGTCGCCGATGGACGCGCCCACGTTCGGGTCCGGGTGATGGAGGAGCCGGTGATCCCACCCCCGGCAGAGGCGATCACCGACACCACGGCCTTGAAGGCCAACCTGCGGCGATTCGCGGCGCTGTCGTTTCCCGGAGTGAAGCTCCGCCTGTCGCAGGGGAAGGCCTACGACGAGGTGGAGAGCGGCCGTCACGGATACGCCACGACCCAGTTGCCGGTCGGTGAATTGAAGGCGGGTTGGCACGACTACGAGGTGGTAACCCAACCCGACGACCCGGATGAAGAACCGACGAAGGCGACGGGTCAGGTGTTGATGCCGGATCCGAGGTCCCGCCTGGCTGTCATCTCCGACCTCGATGACACCGTGCTGAAGACCGGACTCGGCGAAGGGCTCGTCGCGGTTCGGCGGACCCTCTTCGGGCAGGCCCAGACCCGACATCCGATCCCGGGAATGGCCACCCTCTACCGTGCCATCGAAGCGGGTAAGCCAGGCAACGGCCGGGCCTCGTTCTTCTACCTGTCCACTGGACCGTGGAATCTCTACGACATGCTCACCGAGTTTTTGGAGCTCAGGGGGTTCCCGGCCGGACCTTTGTTCCTGACGGATTGGGGGCCGCAGGAACGCTATGTCACCCGTTCCGGTCGAGAGCACAAGCGCAAGGCGCTGCGGCGGCTCTTCGATCTCTACCCGGACATGTCCTTCGTGTTGGTCGGTGACAGCGGTCAGCGGGATCCGGATGTCTACACGGAGATCGCTCGGGACCAGCCCGGACGCGTGCGTGCCATCGTGATCATCGA
This sequence comes from uncultured Actinomycetes bacterium, assembly GCA_964392145.1. Taxonomy (GTDB): domain Bacteria; phylum Actinomycetota; class Actinomycetes; order S36-B12; family UBA10799; genus JACJWR01. Next base: position 2,209 of record CAYMPK010000059.1, read on the forward strand.
CGCCGGCGAACACGCCGCCGAGCGGGGCGAGGAGTTGCTCGAGTCGGCCCCCGAACTGCGAGAGCAGGGGATCCCGTTCGTCTTCGTCAAGGACGCCAGGGAAGCTGCCGGTCGCCTCGAGGTGATGGGGCTCATCGCCCCCGCTGCTGTCTCATCGGTCGCCCTCGCGTACGAGCGGGGAATCGCCGCCGAGGGCTGATCGCATCGTCGTCGGTCGGCATTAGGGTTGGCCCATGACGAAAGCTGACCATCGCGAATCCGGCCTCGACCTGACCGCACGAGACGACTCTGTGCGTCCACAGGACGACTTCTACCGCTCCTGGCACGGAGCCTGGCTCGACAGCTTCGAGATCCCGGCGGACAAGGCTGAGTACGCCGCGTTCGTGGCTCTGCACGACGCTGCGCAGGAGCAACTGAGGGACATCATCACAGACTTGGCGGATCAGTCACCGGCCGCGGACACGCCAGCGGGCAAAATCGCCGCGTTGTACGCCTCGTTCATGGACACCGACACGATCGAGGCGTTGGGAACCACACCGCTTGCGGAGAGGTTCGAGGCCATCGACGCCCTGAAATCGGTGTCGGAACTCGGTCGGCATTTCGGGGTGCTGGATCGACGCGGTCAAGGGGCGCCGATCGGGACGTTCATCCATCAGGACAACATGGACTCCACCCGATACTTGCTCGACATCCGTCAGTCCGGGCTCGGTTTGCCAGATCGTGACTACTACCTCAGCGACAAATTCGCCGACATCCTGGCCGCCTATACCGCGCACATCGAGCGGATGTGGGACCTCGTCGGGCTGGGCGCCGAAGCGGGCGCTGACGCCGCCGCCCGGATCGTCGCGTTGGAGAGTCGGCTGGCTCAGGTGCAGTGGGACAAGGTGCGCAATCGTGACCCGCAGGCTACCTACAACCTGATGGCCGTGGATGCGCTGGATGGCTTGGCGCCGGGACTGGACCTGGGCGGCTTCCTGTCCGAGGTCGGCGTGGCGGGTCGCGTGACGGAGGTGAACCTCGGCCAACCCGACTACTTCACCGCGCTCGCGGAGCTGGTGGATTCGGTGCCGCTCGCCGATTGGCAGGACTACCTTCGCTGGCACGCCGTATCGGCCACGGCTGCGCTTCTGCCCAGCGAAATCGACAGCGCGAACTTCGACTTCTACGGCACCACCTTGCGGGGGATCCCCGAGCAGCGCCCGCGGTGGAAGCGCGGCGTGGACCTGGTCCAGTCGGCCATGGGGGAGGCCCTGGGACAGGTATATGTCGAGCGACATTTCCCGCCGGAGAACAAGGCCAGAATGGTCGAACTGGTCGACCACCTGCTGGCTGCCTTCGCCGAGGGCATCGATGACCTCGCCTGGATGACCCCGGAGACCAAGGCCGAGGCCCGGGCGAAACTTGCGACCTTTCGACCCAAGATCGGCTACCCCGATAAGTGGCGCGACTACGCCGAGTTGGTGGTGGTGCCCGACGATCTGGTCGGCAACGTCGCGCGTTCGTCGGTGTTCGAACATGACTACGAGGTTGCGAAGTTGGGGGGCCCCATCGATCGCGACGAGTGGTTCATGTCCCCGCAGACGGTCAATGCCTATTACAACCCGGAGATGAACGAGATCGTTTTCCCGGCGGCGATCCTGCAGCCACCCTTCTTCACCATGGATGCCGATGACGCCGTCAACTACGGCGGCATCGGCGCGGTCATCGGCCATGAGATCAGCCATGGGTTCGACGACAAGGGCTCGCAGTACGACGGCGAGGGGAACCTGCGGAACTGGTGGACCGACGCCGACCACGCAGCCTTCAAGGAACGCACGAATGCCCTTGTCGCTCAATACTCGGGATTCGAACCGGTGCCCGGGCACAACGTCAACGGTGAATTGACCCTGGGGGAGAACATCGCAGACGTTTCAGGGCTCGCTGTGGCGTTGCGCGCCTACCGGCACGCGCTGCAAGGTTCCGGGGCGCCCGTGATCGATGGCCTGACCGGAGAGCAGCGGTTCTTCTCGGGCTGGGCGCAGGTGTGGCGCGCCAAGACACGCGACGAGGAGACCGTTCGACGGGTGGCAACGGATCCGCACTCGCCGCCGGAGTATCGGGTGCTCGGAGTTCTGGTCAATAGTGACGACTTCGTGGAGGCCTTCGACGTTCAACCGGGCGACGGCATGTGGCGGCAACCGGATGAGCGGGTCCGCATCTGGTAGTTCCCGACAGCCCACGCACCGGCCACCGCATCAGTCCCGAGTGAGGTGACAGGCGATCGCGCGAACTGGAGCGCCGTCGAGGCCCGGCCAGGATATCGGCAGGATCACGATCAAAGGGTCGGGCCAATCCACCTCGGCCAGACGTGTCATGTTCTCGATCACCGGGACGCCTGCGGCAGCAAGCACCCGGTGGGCGACCAGGTCCGCCCCGTGCCGGTCGACACTGGCGAAGTCCAATCCGACCAGGGCCACATCCCGAGCCACGAGTTCTGTTGCCAGTTCGGCCGTCAGGCCGGGATGATCCCAGGCCCGATCCTGACCGTCGAAACGGTCCCAGTCCGCCCGGAACAGCACCAGATCACCCGGTCGGACGGATCGGATCCAGGGCCCCGCACCGATCAGGCCCTCAACGAGATCGTCGGCGTCGGTGACATCCACCACGACGCCGCGGCCGACCAGTCGCGTCAGTGCCACCGACTCGGAAGCACCGCCGCCGACCAAGGTGTGGGACGGAGCATCCATGTGGGTTCCGGTCTGGCTGCCCAGCTCCAGCCGGTGGAGTTCGAACTCGTCGTCGGCGATGGTCGAGACGATGGTTGCCCGCGGTTCAGGATCACCCGGGTAGACCTGCATCCCGGCCACGATGGGTCGGGTCAGGTCGACGATGCGCACGTCTACCAGCCTAGGCGTTGTCGAGAGCAGGTGCGGATGCTCGACCCGCGTCCGGTCGGCGTCGGAGACGGGAAGTGTGGGAATCTTGTGCCAGTTCGCGTGCCCGTCGTTCGATGACGACTTCCCGGGAGGGTGTCACATGGATCATTCGCTTTGGTCGCTGGGCTCGGAGGGATCGGTGCTGTCGATCGCGTCCCGAGGGTCCGTGCTCAGCATCGGATCGAGCGGGTCCGCGCTCAGCATCGGATCGGTCGCGTCCTTCGCCTCCGCCTTCTCGGTGGCCTCAGCGGCCTCAGCCGGGTCGCTCATGTCGTGGCTGTCCATCGGGTCGGTCATGAGTTCCACCAGCGCCGGCCACTCGATGAGCCATGGTGAGGTGGCTCAGGAATCCACCCGCATCGTCACCACCGCGGTGGTGTTGGGTTCCGTGGCCGGGGCGCTGGCCGCCGCATCGGTCCTGCTGCCCAGGGCCAGGGCGCTGGTTCGCTCCGACCCTTGATCGATGGTGGCCGTTCATCGGCCAGCAGTCTCGAGGATCGCCCGCTCGAGGTCCGACCAGAGATCCTCGACGTCCTCGCATCCCACTGACAGCCTGACGAGTTCCGCAGGGGTGAGCGCGGACTCGAAATCGTGCCGACGTCGACGTTCCAGAGTCGACTCGATCCCGCCGAGGCTGGTGGCATGCGTCCAGAGCCTCGTGGCGTGGCAGATCTCCTCCGCCTGCGCAGCGCCGCCATCCGGGCCGAAGGCGACGACGGCTCCGAACCCACCGGCCATCTGCCGGGCGGCGATCGTGTGACCCGGATGATCCGGCAGTCCAGGATAGTGGACCCAATCGATGCCGGGGTGATCGTCGAGACGACGTGCGAGTTCGGCTGAGTTCGAGCACGAGCGCTCCATCCGCAGCGCCAGCGTGCGCATGCCGCGGGTGGTGAGGAAGGCCTCCAGGACTCCGGGTGTCCCGCCCGTCCTGGTGCGAACGGCGAACAACCGGTCGGCCAGGTGTCGGTCGCGCGCCACGGTGGCACCGATCAGGGCGTCGGAGTGCCCGGCCAGGTACTTCGAGCCCGAATGGACCACGATGTCGACGCCGAGGTCCAGTGGTCGCGTGAGGAGTGGCGTGGCGAAGGTGTTGTCGCACACCACTAGCCCGCCGGCGCTGTGTGCGAGTTCGGCAACCCGTTCGATATCGGTGATCGACATGCTCGGATTGGCGGGCGTCTCGATGACGGTGACGGCCGCCTGGGTAACGACGGCCTCGGGCTCGTCCGGCCGGTATCGGACGAGTTGCGCACGTCCTTCGGCGGTGAGCGACTCCAGCACCCAGGACGTGCCGGAGTAGGTGATCTCCGGCGCGGCCACCACCGGAGCCTGTTGACCCGTCTCGACCAACAGCACCTCCAGAGCTGCCGTCATTGCCGCCAGCCCCGAGGCGAACCCCAAGGCTGAGCCCCCCTCAAGGCCGCCCAGGATCTCCTCGAAGGGGGCCCACGTGGGGTTACCGGCGCGGCTATAGCCGATCTCGGCGCCGGGATGGAGGCTCGTCGCGGGAACGATCGGAGTGTTGAGCGGCTCGCCCGGACCATGCGGGCGGCCGGCCGCGATCGCCCAGGTAGCAGCCGTCCATCCATCTGGTTCACTGATGGGCGTCATATCTCCTCCAACGTGTCGTGCGCCGCGCGGATCCGACCCGTCGGGGCCCGGTAGTCGGGGCGGTAGGGTCGTCTCCCGTGGAACCATCCAAGCATCGTGTGGCTCTCGTCTTCGGAGGACGCAGCGGGGAGCACTCGATCTCATGCCTTTCGGCGGGCAGCATCCTCGCGGCCATCGACCGGTCCAAGTTCGAGGTGGTGCCGGTGGGGATCACCCGGGCAGGCACCTGGCGGCTCATGCCTGATGACCCCGAAGGCCTGCGAATCATCGAGGGATCGTTGCCGGAGGTCGCCGAGCCGACGCGTCCGGCCGATCGGCTCACGTTGTCCCCGGATCCGAACATCGGCGGCATGCTCGCTGGTGACGGGGCCGTCATCGCCATCGACGTCGTCTTCCCGGTGCTGCACGGAGCCTACGGTGAGGACGGCACCATCCAAGGTCTCTGCGAATTGGCCGACCTGCCCTATGTCGGCCCGGGGGTCGCCTCGTCGGCCATATGCATGGACAAGATTCTGACGAAGAACGTTCTTGCTGCGGTCGGACTCCCGATCGGGCCCTACGTCGGAGTCACTGATCAGACGTGGAGTTCAGAACGAGAGTCTGTGATCGAGTCGGCTGCGGCACTGGGGCTGCCGCTGTTCGTGAAGCCAGCTCGGGGCGGCTCTTCGCTGGGCATCTCCAAGGTGGCGGAGTTGTCCGCGCTCGAGCCAGCCATCGAAGAGGCCCGCCGCTACGACCACCGGGTCATCGTGGAACGGGGGCTGGTCGGGGCACGCGAACTCGAATGCGGCGTGCTGGCCGGTTCGGTGGGTGGACCGGCGGAGGTGAGCGTGTGTGCTGAGATCGAGGTGACCGGACCGCACGACTTCTACGACTTCCAGGCGAAGTACCTCGACGGGAGCGCGCGGATAACGGTTCCCGCGGATATCACCGCCGACCAGCAAAGCCGGGTCGAGAGCATCGCGCAGCGTGCTTTCGCGGCCCTGGGATGTGAAGGCATGGCCCGGATCGACCTCTTCATGTTGGAGGACGGAACGGTGCTGATCAACGAGCCCAACACGATCCCGGGCTTCACGGCGACCTCGATGTTCCCAGCGGTGTGGGCCGCCTCCGGGGTCGACTACCAACAACTCATCGAGCGACTGCTCACCGATGCGATCGCTCAGGGCGCCAGTGCCCTGACCTAAGACCCCTTGATCCGTGGTCGGCGCAGTCCTAGAGGACCACCTGCGGGACGGTGGCCTTGATCGCCGGGGCGAGATCGACGAGCGGGTTGACCTCTGGTGCGTAAGCCGACGGAACGCTCACTTCCACGTTGGTGACGCGGTCGAAGGTGGTGAACCGGTAACCGCTGGCAATGGGCTCGAGATACCAGTCGACACCGTCGACCCCGACCAACTCGGAGTCGGGCCGGTAGGAGGCCGGCTGCGGTACGCCGCACCGCAGCACGATCGCCGGATCACCCCACGCGTCCGTGGAGGGGCTGGTCGGCGAGGTCCGTCGAATCCGTTGACCGGAGACCTCCAGCGGAAGCTGTCTCCGAAGTTGCAGGCACTCCCGGGGTGCGTCGGCGACCGGTGTCACCGCCACCGGGGCTGCGCAGCCCGCCACCAGCATCGCGACACCGATCATCACCTGCGGCAGGATCCTTGACCGAAGCATCAGTCGTGCCAGGGCTGCTAGAGACGGACGACCTGGCAGGTTAGCGTCCGGGTGATCCCGGGAACCTTCTGGATCCGGCCCACGACCATCCGACCCAGTTCATCGCCATCGGCAGCAGTCGCGCGGACAATGACGTCGTAAGGTCCGGTCACATCCTCTGCGCTGGTGACGCCGGAGAGACCCGCGATCTCATCAGCGACCTCCCTCGATCGTCCCACCTCTGTCTGCACGAGGACGTACACGTGGATCGATTCGCCGGTCATGACTTGCGCCTCCTACAGATCAGTGACCCCTGAGGGTAGCGTGGCCGCGACGAAAGGTTGCCCAGTGGAGAACAAACTGCCCGCACGTGCGGTTGAGGACCTCGGTGAGTTTGAGCTCATCGCGGTCATGACCGAAGGTATGCCCAAGCCTGGTTTCGTCGAGGTGGGCCTCGGTGACGACGCTGCGGTTCTCGGTCTCACCCGGGGCCGGGCGGTTGTTTCCACCGACATGCTGGTGGAGGGCCGACACTTCCGTCGGGCCTGGTCGAGCGCTGAGGACATCGGTCATCGAGCGGCTGCGGCAAACCTCTCCGACATCGTTGCGATGGGGGCGGATCCGAGGGCTTTGCTCGTTGCTGTCGCGTTACCGGGAGACACCGAGGTGCAGTGGGCGACCGACCTGCTGTCCGGGATCCAGGCGGAGTGCGCTGAGGTCGGCGCCGCGGTGGTCGGTGGCGATACCTCATCGACCGAAGGCGGAGTCGTCATCGCCATCACAGCGATCGGCGACCTGGGGGAGCGGGAGCCGGTTCGGCGGGGCGGTGCGCGGCCCGGCGACGTCGTCGCCCTCGCGGGTCGCCAGGGTTGGGCCGCTGCAGGACTCACTGTGCTCAGTCGCGGGTTCCGGTCTCCCCGGGTGCTGGTGGATGCCCTTCGTCGTCCGGAACCGCCCTACTCGTCGGGTCCCGAGGCGGCGCGCGCCGGGGCCACCTCGATGGTCGACGTGAGCGATGGACTCGTGGCAGATCTGCGACACATCGCGGCCGCATCCGGGGTGGGAATCGCGCTCGACACGGGGCGACTACCCATCGACGCACCCCTCAAGGACACTGCCACGGCCTTCAGTTCCGACCCGTTGACGTGGGTGCTGACGGGAGGAGACGATCACTCCCTGGTTGCGACATTCCCGATGGACGTCACGTTGCCGCCGTCCTTCACCCGCATCGGCCTCGTGGTCGAAGGCGGACCGACGGTGACCGTCGACGGGGAGGAATTCCTCGGATACGGCGGTTGGCAGCACTTCGGCAATTGAGAACGCCGGTGGGATCTCTCCCGGGTGCGACCCGAATGGGGTGCCGGCGCCACGCCCGCTCGGACGACGAGTCGTGCTAGCGGCTGACCTTGCCCGCCTTCAAGCAGGAGGTGCAGACGTTGACGCGCTTTGTGGTCTTGCCGACGGTGGCCCGCACCGACTGGATGTTCGGGTTCCAGCGGCGCTTGGTGCGGCGATGGGAGTGGGAGATGGAGTTGCCGAAGCCGGGCCCCTTGCCGCAGACATCGCAGGTAGCAGCCACAGTGATCTCCAGAGTTCGTTGGGTGCGATGGGTGAGACGTACTTTCCGAATATGGTAGCGCGCGCGCGGCCACGCCGGCCGAGCGGGTGGTGTCCGACAGGGGGGATTGCCTAGGGTGGTGTCCCTATGCACACCTACCTCGATGCCGACGTCGTTCAGGCCTGGGCCCACAACTCCGTGGAACTGCTCGGCCGTGAGCGCGCTGAGATCGATGCCCTCAACGTCTTCCCTGTTCCCGACGGGGATACCGGGACGAACCTCTACCTGACTCTGGAGGCCGCCGCCGAAGCGCTCGACTCGTCGAGTGCGACAGCTGTCTCGGCAGCAGGAAGCACCGAAGCCGCGCTCTGCGAGGCGGTGGACAGTTTCGCCCGCGGCGCGTTGCTCGGAGCGCGCGGCAATTCAGGGGTGATCACAAGTCAGCTGCTCCGTGGATTCGCCGACGCAATCTGCGATGCCGAACCCGGCAGTCCTCGCGACGGGCACGCCCTGGCAGCGGCCCTGGCCTGCGCCAGCGAGTCGGCCTACAGCGCTGTCGCGGTACCAAGGGAGGGGACGGTCCTTTCGGTCGCCCGTGGGGCCGCGGAAGGAGCCGCTCTTGCGGGTTCGGACCTGGCTGAGGTCGCGCAGGTCGCGCTGGGATCAGCCCGCGAAGCCCTGGCGAGGACGCCGGACCAGCTCCCGGTTCTGCGCGATGCCGGAGTTGTGGACGCGGGCGGCCAGGGACTGGTGGTCTTGCTCGAGGCCCTCAACGACGCCGTCAGTGACACCACTCGAAGCCCCCGCAAGGCGGGACCGCCGGTGCGGCCGACCGCACACACACCGGTTCCCGGATACACCGGGCCGGAGTACGAGGTGATGTACCTGCTCGACGCTCCTGACGATGCGGCAGCCACGTTGCGCAATCAGTTGAACGACCTGGGCGACTCAGTGGTGGTGGTCGGTGGTCGAGGACTGTGGAACGTGCATGTTCACGCCGACGACGTCGGTGCAGCGGTGGAGCGCGGTGTCGAGGCGGGTTCGCCGCACCGCATCCGGGTCACCCGGTTGCTCGAGGCCGACTCACTGCGTAGTCAGGGTCGAGGCGAGATGCACGAGCGGGCCCTCGTCGTCGTGGCCCACGGTGATCCGATGGCCGAGTACCTGGAGGCGGCCGGCGCGACCATCGTGCGGGCACGCCCCAGGGGTCGACCTTCGACCTCCGAACTGCTCGATGGTGCCCGAAGGGCGGCCTCCCACGACATCGTGTTCCTCCCCAGCGACAGCGACACCTTGCCGGTGGCGGAGGCCGCCGCGTCGGCGGCGCGCGATCTGGGGTTGCGAGCCAGCGTGGTGCCCACCCGGTCGGTGGTGCAGAGCCTCGCCGCAGTCGCCGTACATGATCCGGATGCCAGATTCGACGATGACGTCATCGCCATGGGGCGGGCTGCCGGCGCCACCCGCTACGGCGCCGTCACCGTCGCGGCCCGCGAGGCCATCACCAGTGCAGGCACCTGTCACCCTGGCGACGTGCTGGGTCTGGTCGACGGTGACATCGCCGAGATAGGGGCCGACGTCGCGGTGGTGGCCGGTTTGGTCGCCGACCGACTGATCGGCGGTCGGACGGAACTTCTGACAATCGTGTCCGGCAAGGACGCCACACCTGCGCTCATCGACAGCCTCCGGGCCAGCGCCTCGGCAGACCGGCCCTACCTGGAGGTGGAGGTCATCGACGGCGGCCAGGAGAGTTGGCCGTTGATCCTGGGCGCGGAATGACGTGAGCGACCTCGGCGAGGATCTGCGAGGCATAGTCGGCGGGCGCACCTACGAGAGGCTCCACAAGGCGTTCGGTATGAGGACCGCCGAGGATGCATTGAGGCACTACCCACGTAGATACCTGACCCGTGGTCAGCTGTCCGATCTGGCGTCCTTGCGCGTGAACGACGACGCCACGGTGATGGCCAGGGTGGCCAGGGTGAATGGCAGGTGGGGTCGACCCCGCGGCGGCAAGCGGACCCACGTTCTCGAAGTCATCGTCACCGATGGTTCCGGTGAGCTGTCGTTGACGTTCTTCAACCAGGCCTTCCGTGAGCGACAGCTGAGCCCCGGTCGGCTCGGGTTGTTCTCCGGCAAGGTAGGGGAGTTCCGGGGGAAGCGGCAGTTGTCCCATCCCTCGCTGTTGATGTTGCCCGACGATGCCGACGAGGTCGATCCGGAGGCGGTAGCCGCCTTCGCCCGGTCTGTGATCCCGATATACCCGGCCGCGGCGGGCAGCCCGAGCTGGCGTATCGCCAGCGCCATCGGCATGGTCCTGCCTCTGGTGGAAGGAGCGGCCGATCCGATTCCCGAGCGGATCCGGTTGCGCAGGGGGCTGCCAGGGATCGCCGAAGCGTTTCGTTCGGTCCACACGCCCGAGTCGATCGAGGCGGTCGAACCTGCCCTGCGAAGGCTCCGTTGGGAGGAGGCATTCGTCCTGCAGTGTCTGCTGCTGCAGCGCCGGGCTGCCGCCCGTGCTCAGACGGCGATACCGCGCCACGAGGTGCCCGGTGGTCTGGTGGCCAAGTTGGACCAGGCGTTGCCGTTCAGTCTGACCGAGGGTCAGGCGGCCGTGGCCGAGGAGATCCGAACGGACATGG
>CAYMPK010000060.1:0-12294 GCA_964392145.1 uncultured Actinomycetes bacterium
TACTCGTTCGTGCTCTCGGTGGTGATCTACCGCGAGATTCCGTGGCGCGAGCTGCCCGGGCTGGCGACCGCCGCCGCCGCCACCACGGCCATCGTGCTCCTGCTCGTCGGCACCTCGATGGGCATGTCGTGGGTGATGGCGTCCGCCAACATCCCGCAGGTCCCGGGCACCCTTGCCGATGTGCTCGACGCCCTCGAGGCGGACAACGAGTACCTGCAGGCAGGTGGCGTCTTCACCGACGACCTGATCGAGACCTGGATTGCCTACAAGCGCGAGAATGAGATCGACCCGATCCGACTGCGCCCACATCCGCACGAGTTCGAGCTCTACTACGACATCTGAGCCGAAACGGCGCTGGTCGCCGATACATCTACTGCGAGGCAACTGCTGGCCCAGGCCCCTTCCGGGAGCCTGGGCCAGCGGTCGTTGTCCAACACGGCGCGAGGTACACAGGTGGCCTCATCTCGTCAGCTGGGCCCGGATCCGTTCGAGATTCTCTTGACGCTCCCTTGAGACAGGCCAGCACCTGAACATAAATGCGCGCTCAACCATGGGGCCATGTTCAATCGGATCCAGGATCATCTTCGACGTGACGCGGGTCAGCGCACCCGATCCGGCGCTTCCAGACGGCGAGTCGGCCTTGTGGGCGCTCTGGCGGCCGGGGCCCTGCTCACCGTCATCCCTGGCGCCCACGCTGTGGCATCTCCCGCCGTGTCGGATCTGTCAGCGAACCCGGATCCGGTGGTGATGGCCGTCGGGGACATCGCCTGTGACCCCAATCAGGCGCTCTTCCGCAACGGTCTGGGAACCGCTGCTGGCTGTCGCCAGCAGGCAGTCGCGGATGCCGTGCGTGCAGGGCATCCGGACCTCTTCCTGCCACTGGGTGACAACCAGTACTTCGATGGCCGACTTGCAGCCTTCATGGGCTCCTACGACCGGGCGTTCGGGGACCTGAAGTCGATCTCGAGACCGATCCCCGGTAATCACGAGTACAAGACCATCGGCGGCGCCGGCTACTACGCCTATTTCGGCCCCTCGGCCCACCAGGAGTCACGGGGCACCTACAGTTTCGACGTCGGATCTTGGCATGTCCTGGCGATCAACTCCGTCTCCTGCGATCCCACCCACTCATGCGGACCCGGCAGCCCGATGGCCCGCTGGATCGCGGGAGACATCGCGAATCATCCGGCTTCCTGTGTGATGGCGATGTGGCACCACCCGGTGTGGTCGGCAGGCGCACACGGAGGCTACCTGCCGATGGTCCCGGTATGGAACCAGCTGAACTCCTATGGTGTCGATCTGGTGCTCAACGGCCATGACCATCTCTACCAGCGGTTCAAGCCCGCAGGCAGAGCCCAACTCGACGGCAACGGAACCCTGCTCCCGCCAACACAACAGACCGGCGGAATGACCGAGATGGTCATCGGCACCGGCGGCGAGGACAACTATGGGGCGACCCAACTCGGTGACCCGCGGCTGGCAGCGGCTCTGGCGGCCTACGGCACGCGACCCAGTCCGGCCGTGTTCGGCGCCCAGAAGTTGACGTTGCACGATGGGTCCTTCGACTTCGAGTTCGCCCCTGCCGCCGGCACGACCTTCGGCGACGCCGGCAGTGGATCCTGCCGTGCGAAGACACCGCCATCGGACGTCCCCCCGGTTCCGCGGGACGTGACGGTCGCCAGGGCGGGCGATGGGGCCGTCAACGTGAGTTGGTCCCCCGGGCAAGCGAAGCCCGGAACCGAGTTCGTCGCTACGGCGACCCCTGGCATTGCCTCCTGCCGTGCGATCACAAGCAGCTGCAGGTTGACCGGGTTGGCGAATGGGCGAAGCTACCGGTTCCGGGTCACCGCCAGCAACCAGACCGCATCCTCAGCGTCCGAGTGGACCACTCCGTTGGTCGCGGCCATGCACCCGAGTGCCCCCTCCACTCCCGTTGCGGTGCCTGGGTTCGACAGCGCAGCCGTGTCCTGGCGCCCCCCGGCGTACGACGGGGGTCTGCCTGTCACCGGCTACACCGTCACGTCCTTCCCGGGCGGACGAACATGCCTCACATCCCAAACCAACTGCACAATCACGGGCCTCACACCCGGGACGGTCTACCGGTTCACCGCGAGCGCAACGAATGAGGTCGGCACTTCGCTCATGACAGCGGGGTCCGCCCCAGTGCGCACATCAACGGTGGAAGCCCCGACGGTGTCGTCGGTCGCTCGGGCGGGCGACGGTGCCGCGCGGGTCGCAGTGCAGGCCGGGCCCACTGACGCAACCAACCCGGGCACGATCTACAAGGTGGTCTCGGCGCCCGGCGGGAGGTCCTGCCTGGCCACCGAGACAAGCGCGATGTCATGCACGGTGCAAGGCTTGACGAACGGCATCACCTACCGTTTCAGCGCAACCACCTCGAACCTGGGCGCGACTTCTCAGCAATCACCATCCTCCGCGCCGATCAAGGTCGGGCGGGTCTCAACCCGACCACTGGCCGTCGTAGCTACCCCGGTCTCGGCTGGCATGCTCTCTGTGTCCTGGAACCAGCCGACGTGGGACGGTGGGCTTGAGGTTGACGGCTTCACCGTCAACTCCACATCCGGCGGACTCTCCTGCAGCACGACCGGGGCAACCAGGTGCTTGATCAGCGGCGCCAAGCGCGGTCAGGCGTACTCCTTCGTCGTCGCCGCCCACAATGCCGCCGGGTCCTCTGCACCCAGCACGGCATCGGCCGCGGTCAAGGGCCCCTAGCCGGAACGCGCCTGAGACGAAGAGGTAACTCGGGCGCGACTGGGGCGACAACCGGGCCCGCCAGAAACGTGGACCGACTGTTGCCCCTGTCTTGAGGTTGCCTTGAATTCCGGACGGCACCTTTGTCCAGTAGCCACGAACAAACCATCGGAAACGCAACCGGATCGGGCCCGCTCGACAGGGACCCGAACCAGCGCTGACAGGGGAGACCGAAGATGACGAGATTCACCGCCAAGCGATCGGCCGCAGTCATGGCCGTCAGTGCCGCTGTCACGCTCGCAACGGTGGCAGCCGCGACGTCAGCCTCCGCGGCGACTCCCGGAGTCACCGCCCCCGGGCTCCTGAACGTCACCCGCAAGGGTGAGGGTGCGAACGCGCTGCACGTGACCTGGAAGTCGGTGCCACGGGCCGCCCGCTACACCGTCAACACCTTTGACGGAAAGAACCACCGGGCCTACACGATGCCGGCGGGCACGACCTCGTTCGATTTCGACGGCGGCGACATCTGCACCCGCAGCCGGGTGATCGTCAGCGCAATCTCCGCCGATGGCTCCCAATCCTCGACCGCGCCTTACCTCGTCGCGCCCCTCGGCGCGGGTGGAGCACGGAATGTCGCGATCGATCGTCCAGATCCGGGAACCTCAGGGACCGTGAAGTGGGAGGGCCCCAGCGGCGCTGGAGAAACCGCGGCGACCAACTACCGGGTGGTTGTTAAGTCGATGGAGAAGGGTGAGGTGCTCGCCACCCGAGTCTCCTCAGAGCCCTTCCAGAAGCTGGACAAGTTGGATCCGTCGAAGGCGTACAACGTCAGTGTCACCCCGCAGAACAAATGGGGCGGCTGTGCCACAACGAACGCCCTCATGCGCGGGGTGCAGCCGGGTCCCGTCGGCAAACTGGATGTGGCCCGTGATCCCGCTTCGCCATCGAGGGTGGTCGTGACGTGGGGGGACCCGAGCTGGAATGGCTACGGCGCCCTGCAGGGCTATGAGATCGGCTACCGATCTCCGTCGATGCGGACCCCCGAGTGGAAGGCGGTCGACCCCTCGATCCACAAGGCTGAATTGAACCTGGATCCCAACCGCCGATGGAGCATCTGGGTTCGCGCGATCAACGGCAAGGTGGCCGGTAGCCCCGGCCGGGAATTCATCCAGGAGGCCCTCGGCACTCCCGGTGCCAAGGTGTCCGACCCCAGGGTGAAGATCCTCGAGGGCGATTCCGGCAAGATCAACGTGACCTTCGACGGCCCCGTGGGTTCCAGCGCGGCCTATCCGAAGATGGACGTCGCCATCGCCCCCACGCTGGGCGGCGATGGCCTGCACGAGCACCAGCAGGTCTTCAACCGCGCCGGCGCCTACTCATTCAGTTCGGTCCCCTGCGGCCTGTACACGGTGACCGTCACGGGTTGGGGTGGCGCCAGCGAGAAGGAATTCGCCCGCAACGTCATAAACCGCTGCAACCAGGGTGAGGTCTCCAAGAACCTGTGGAGGGTGGCCTACGGATCGGCCGAGATCGCAGACCACTCCATCAACATGACCAAGGGCGGGGAAGCCCGTGTCGTCTCGACGGTTCCGCGGGCCAGCCAAGACATGGTCTTCACCACCACGGCGAAATTGGAGAGTGGACGCGGCTATGGCATCTGGACCCGCGCGAATCTGACCACTGGCGCCGCAGTCAGCGGATACTCCTTCCAGTTCGACCCCGGCTACCAGTACGTCGACGCGAAGTTCGGCAAGGCTCTGCTGCTACGGGTGTGGGATAACGGCCGGGAGTGCGGTACGCCGATCGCGAAGGTGCAGTGGCCAGCCGGACTCAACGTCAACGGCGAGAATCGCGTGATGGTGGTTGCCAAGGGCGACAGCCTCTACGCCACCATCGACGGAATACGGATGTTCGATGTTCCCAGTCTCTCGGACGCACTGGCCAAGAGTGGGTGCCAGATGAAGACACCGTCGGGAACCCAGGTTGGCTTCCGCACCTGGAACAGCGACGGCAGGGCAACATTCCGCAACACCACGATCTCCTAGCAACGACTCGTGGCCGGGAACGTCCGCGTCTTTGCTCGACGTCACGGCCTCTCATCGTCACAATGGCCGAATGGACCAGGTGTCACGCTTCTATGGCGGTTCCGATTCGCACGTCGCGGCCATCAGCGCGGCGCTCGAAGCGGCCGGCCTGGACCGCTCGAATCTTCGAACGACGGACCTCGCCCCGCTCGACGAGTTCCACATCCGTGGCCGGACCGCAACCATGGAGATCCTGGCAGCACTTGACCTCACTGCGGACTCTCACGTGCTGGACCTCGGTAGTGGTCTGGGAGGCCCAGCACGGACGCTCGCGGAATTGAGCGGCTGCCGAGTCACGGGCATCGATCTCACGCCAGAGTTCTGCGAGGTGGCCACGGCGCTATCGGACTGGACGGGCCTATCAGATCGGGTCCAATTCCGGGCCGGGGACGCAGCCGCAACCGGGCTTCCCGACGAGGCTGTCGACGCGGCTCTGACAGTACATGTGGCCATGAACATCCCCGACAAATCTGCGCTCTACGCGGAGGCTTTCCGAGTGCTGCGGCGCGGCGGCAGGTTCGTCGCTTATGACGTTGTGCAGGGTGAGGGCGGGGACGTCCATTACCCCGTGCCATGGGCGAGCGACTCGTCGCTGAGCTTTCTCGCCACCACCGCGGAGATGCGGGAACTACTCGCCGCCGCCGGCTTCCAGATCATCTCTGAAGTCGATTCGTCGGACGACAGCCTCGCCTGGTTCCAGCGGGTTCACGCCGGGATCGAAAGGGACGGGCCACCACCAGTCACCTTCGCAGCGTTCCTGGGCGACGCATTCGAGCAGATGGCCGCCAACCAGGTAGCCAACCTGCGCGAGCGGCGCATCCGCACTGTGATGTTCGTCTGTTCCCGTGTGTGAGATGGACCTTCCCCGGCCGTGCATCGGTCTGTGATGGCGCCGGGAACCGACCTCGCGGCAGGACGTCGGTCGGGTACCACTCGGGCTACGCCGATGGGGCACGCACGCGCGCGGCGAACTGGTTGGCGATTCCGAGGTAGATCGCGACTCGGCGAACGGTGCCTTCGTACGTCGTGTGGGTGTGGGTCCAATCAAGCGGGTGGATGGTGCCGGGATGAGTCAACACGTAGCCGGCCCAATCATGGATCGAGACATTTCGGTGCCGGGCGGCGAGCCGGAAGAGAACGCCGTTGATCTGACGTTCTCGTCGCAGACCATCAGGTCTTGAATTGCGGCAGAAGGCGTCGACCAGGGCGATGTGTCGGGTTGGTCCCAGGGCCCGAACTATGCGGGTCATGTTGATTTCGTAGGCGGCGATCGATACCCCTGTGAAGCAGTCCACCGTCCCGACCGCGACGATGACCAGATACGGGAAGTCCCGAGCTCGGCGCTCGATGTAGGGCGCCGCAAGCGCAGCCGACAGTCCGACCCTGGCCAATCGCCCGCTCATCTTCAGTCGCGCATCGACGGTGCGCTGGATGAGGTCCCCGGAGTGGAACATCTCGACCGTGATCGAATCCCCTACGTAGTAGATCGCATCCCTGCGATGCGCCAAGGCTGGTCGCGGGGAGTCCGACCAGCCGATCGCTTCGGCGGCCACCGCCGTCCCGGGTGACACCACGAGCAGCCCAGCCAGCAGCGCGAAGGAAGCTGCCAGCCCGAACCACCGCGCCGAGGACAGTCGCATCTTGGCTCCCTTCATATCGAACGTTAGCCCACGCAGGTCGACCTCAGGGCTCCACATGAGCACCGAAGTGGGCGTCTGGGATGCTTGGAGGACGGTGCCTGGGAATCGAGGTTGACCATGACGGAACCCACGACAGCTTTCGTCTTGTCCGGGGGCGGCGCCAAGGGCTCCTTCTCCGCCGGCGCGCTGGATTTCCTCGTCCGGCAGGCGGGACTAGTGCCATCGATCATCACCGGCACCTCTGCCGGGGCCATTTGCGCTTCGGTGCTGGCGCAGGCGCGGGGAAAGGAGGAGTTCTACTCCGCTGCCGGCAAGCTCAGGGAAGACATCCTGCGCATGAGTGTGCGCGATGCGGCCTTCGTCAAACAGGAGTGGCTCAGCGGGCTGGACGGTACGAAGGCCGGCGATGACATCGAGAAACTCATCCAAGGCAAGGCGCGCCCCCCGATACCCCCTGACCCTTCGTCGCAGAAGGACGTACTGGCCGATGCCGCCCCGGTAACCCCTACCCTGCGCCAGGGCTGGGAGGATCTGCGTTCACTGATCACCAACATCCCCGCCGAGCGACGCGCACTCAAGAACCTCACCAAGGACGCCCGATCCATAATGCTGTTGGATCCTCTTGAGAAAGCCCTGCGTGGCTCGACACCGGGGGTCGGCCCCTCCCCCATCGACGAGGCGGCAGTGGCACGGCCGGGACTCCAACTACGCCTTGCCATCACAGCCCTGAACTCCGGCTGCACGCGATACGTCACCGAGAGCGGTGCACTTGTTGAGCGGGATGCCATGACGACCGCCGAGGACGGTTCAGTCCCCGGGGTCATCGAGGGGTTGCTGGCGTCCTCGAGTGTGCCGCTGGTGTTCGCACCGCGGCCGATCGGTTCGGATGTCTACGTCGATGGCGGGGTGCTGGAGAACATCCCGTTGGCGCCCGCCGTGAAACTCGGGGCCACGGACCTGTACATCATCCTTGCCGACCCGATCGCGTGTCCTGCGCCGACTATGGACTACTCAACCGCGAACCTGTTCGAGGTCGCCGCGCGCGCCGAAGTCACCGTCGCCTTCTACGAGCAGCAACGCCGCGACATGCTGGTGACACCGGCCAGCGGGACGACGACCTGCCTGATCGATCCCACCATCATGGCCGTCAGCACGTTCGAGACCGACGCTGGCCTTCTCGGTATCAACATGGACTACGGCTGGCTACGCGCTTGCGGCGAAACCTCCGGACTTTCCGAACAGCAACGCGCCCAGGCCCACAAGCTGGCTGATCTGATCGTCACCGGCCGCCTGCGCGCGTGGTACCTGGAAGACGGGCAGGGTGGCACCGGTACCGACCATGACACAGCCCTGGCGAGCGCCAAGAAGCTCGTGGGCGACTCGCTGGCCAGCTGGCGGGGCCTGGGGCTGAAAGCCCCGGAGAAGGCTGACACCTGGGCGAGTGCACCCGAAGTCCATTCACAACCTGCGGCCAGCAGCTGATCACGAGCCGTCAGCGGCGGCCGACGGTTCTCCGCCAGTGATCAGCGACCGGCCACTGTCCGGCACCTGCTTCCATAGCGTGTCTTGCAGATCCAGCCAGCGGGCGCTCCCGGCAACCCGTATGGGACGATCGGAACGTGAAGGTTGCCGTGGTGCACGAGTGGCTGGAGAACTACGCGGGTTCCGAGCGCGTCGTCGAGCAGATGCTCAAGGTCTGGCCGGACGCCGACCTCTATGCGGTGTGCGACTTCGTGCCGCCCGATGAGCGGGCATTTCTGGGGGATCGCGAGGTACACACCACCTTCATCCAGAATCTGCCGATGGCCTCCAAGCACTTCCGCATGTACTTGGGGATGATGCCGATCGCGATCGAGCAGTTCGACATGAGCGGTTACGACCTTGTCCTGTCGTCCTCACACGCGGTCGCCAAAGGAGTCCTGACCGGCCCCGGACAGCGCCATGTGAGCTACGTGCATAGCCCGATGCGCTACGCCTGGGACCTTCAGCACCAGTACCTGGAGCAGTCAGGACTCGACCACGGACTGAAGAGCATCTACGCCCGCAGACTCATGCACAAACTCCGCGCCTGGGACCAGTTGAGTTCGGCGCGCCCCGACGTTCTGGTGGCGAACAGCACCTACATCGCCGAGCGCATCCGCAAGTGCTGGCGCAGGGAGAGTTCCGTCATCCATCCCCCCGTGGACACCGAGCGTTTCACGATGGAGACGATCAAGGAGGACTACTTCTTCGTCGCATCACGCATGGTTCCGTACAAACGGATCGAACTGATCGCAGAGGCCTTCAGTGGCCTTCCGCAGCACCGACTCATCATCTGCGGCGACGGTTCAGGGCTGGGTCTGGTCCAGCAGGCCGCCGCTGGCAGCCCGAACATCGAGCTCCGTGGGCCGGTCCCCCAGCCTGAGCTGATATCGCTGATGCAACGGGCGCGGGCCTGCGTCTACGCGGCCGAGGAGGACTTCGGGATCGCGACGGTCGAGGCACAAGCCTGCGGCACGCCTGTTATCGCCTACGGCAAGGGCGGCGCCGTG
The DNA here is from genome assembly GCA_964392145.1 of uncultured Actinomycetes bacterium. Classification (GTDB taxonomy): domain Bacteria; phylum Actinomycetota; class Actinomycetes; order S36-B12; family UBA10799; genus JACJWR01. The sequence continues at coordinate 8,968 of CAYMPK010000060.1, forward strand.
GACATCGTGCGCCCAGGTGTGACCGGTGTGTTGTTTCCCCACCAGACAGCGGAGTCGCTGCGCGCTGCGGTGGCAGAGTTCGACGCCTCGGAGTTCTCACCGCAGGCCTGTCGGACCAATTCCGACCGGTTCACCGAGGCGGCGTTCCGTTCCGCGATCGAGCAGGTCGCTCTCGGCTAGTGAAGCCCGGACTCGGCCGACACGCCCCCCGCGATCTGCCAATGGACTTCGATCTGGGTGCCGACGGGCGTGGGAAGAACCGACGCCTCCCCGCCGTCGGCCCGGGCGGACTCTCGGACCATCGCAAGGCCGAGGCCAGTTCCGCCCGGCCGCGCGGTGGTCCCCCTGACGAAGCGATCGAAGACGAGATCCCACTCGGCCTCCGGGATTCCTACTCCGTCGTCGCTCACCTGCAACACTGCCAGATCATCACGTGAGAACACCTCCACCGTCACCTGCGTATTGGCATGATCCAGGGCGTTCGACACCAGCTCATCGACTATCCGCTCCACCGCCCCGGGCGCTGCCTGGACGGTCACCGACTCGTAGGACCCCAGCAGTTCGACGCCCGCCTCGGATGACGCCCCCTGCCAGCGCTCCAGGCTCCGGTCGACGACGCGGCCGACATCCACGATCACGAGCTGCGTTCCCGCCTCCGTCGTGGCCAGCGCCAGGACCTGATCGATGCGTCGGGTCAGCCGGTCCACCTCGGTGAGCGCCGCCTCGGCTTCGGCATGCTGTTCGCCAGTCGCACTGTCCGACAGTGCCTCCACGCGTAGCCGCAGCGCCGCCAGTGGCGTGCGCAAGTGATGAGAGGCCTCCTCCGCCACCGCCTGCGACCGCTCGATTCCTCCCTGCAGGCGCGCCGCGGTCTCGTCCAACGCATCCGCGATGGCCTGGACCTCCGGCGTGCCATGGACGTCCCCGACCCTGGACGAAGGATCCGCACCGACCAGCCGAGCGCCGACGACGAGCCTGCGCAACGGACGGCTGAGGAGTCGGGCCACGGCCCAGGCCGCCACAACCGAAAGCACGAGCACGAGAACGAGCGCCGCGACCAAGCCCCATTCGAGGTTGCGGACTTTCGACTCCACCAAACTCGCCGGCATCGAGACCCGAAGCGCCCCAATGATTTCCGCCCCGTGGCGGATCGGAACCGCCACGTAGGTGAGTTGCTGGCCGAGGGTGGCTGAGAAACGGGTGCCGGCGGAGATGTTTCCGTTCAGGGCGCTGACGAGTTCCGGGCGGGTGAACCTCACGCCCACCTTCGACCCCTCAGAGTCGTATACCACTTGACCGGCGCTATCGAGGACGGTCAGCCGCGCTCCGGTGGCCTGCTGATACGGCGCCAGCCTGGCCGGCCAGGTTGCCACCGGCAGGGCCGACAGATCCGTTGCGAGGACGAGCGCGTCACGCTCCATGCCCAGTTTGAGGTTGGCCGTCTCCGTGTTTCGGAAGAAGAGCACCAACGGCACGGCCAGCGCGAGGACGAGCACACCCGTCAGTAGTCCCATCGCCAATGCGATTCGCCGCGTCATGGCACGACCAGGCGGTACCCCACACCCCGCACAGCCTCGATGGTCAACGACCCGGACGGGAGTTTCTTGCGCAGTGTCGTCACGTGGACGTCCAGGGACTTGCCCGAACCCACCCAGACCGGATCCCAGATCCGTGCATGCAGTTCGGTTCGCGGCACCACCCGGCCGGGATCTTCCGCCAGCACGGCCAGCAAGTCGAACTCCTTCGGGGTGAGCGTCAACGCCTCACCGGAAATGGCGGCGGTGTGTCGTTCCCGGTCGAGGGTCAATGATCCGGCCTCTATGACCGAGCTCCGGGCTGAACTGCGCCTGACATTGGCCCTGATCCGCGCTGCGAGTTCGCGCATCGAGAAGGGTTTGACGACGTAGTCATCGGCCCCCAGTTCCAACCCCCGCACCCGGTCGCCCTCCTGACCCCTGGCGGTAACGATGATTATCGGCACCTCGCTGGATGCTCGGATCAACCGGCATACCTCGAGCCCGTCCATGTCGGGAAGTCCCAGGTCGAGCAGCACCAGGTCGACAGATAGGGCGACCCGCACGCCCTCCGCTCCCGTCGTGACTGCAAGCACCTCGAATCCGTGCCTCCCGAGCCCGCTCACCAACGGTTCGAGCATCGAGGCATCGTCCTCTACGACTGCGATCCTCATGCGCCCATCCTGACACCAGCACACCGCCAGAGCGCACAGCGCTGCGGTTTCCCCGGCACCCTAAGGACTCCTTATGTTCCCTTAACCCGGATGCCCTTCCCCCTTCGAACACCCCGACCTACTGTGATGGCGGTTGAAACGGAGAAGCAGCCGGCGGACCGGAAGAGGTCGGCCCCATCAGCGCCAGGAGGCGACATGCGAAGGAACACCGTGATCGCAGGGACCGTTGCGGGGGTGCTCATCGTCGGTTCGGCAGCCGGCGCCACCGTGGCGCTTGCCTCCCTGCAGTCGGCACGGCAGGCGACATCGAGCATTGGAAGTGCTCAGCTACAGAGCGGAAGCGGCGGAACCCGCGGGGATTCCAAACCGCTCAGCGCGCCGAGCCTGAAGGCACCAGCGGCCAAAGCGCCGGTCGTCGTCGTTGTCACGCCGAGTGCGGCCGGTCGTGCGGCGGCGCCCAATGGGTCGAACGGCTCCGCCGGCAGCGCAAATGGCGGTGGCCAACAAGTGGTGACGTCCTCCGACGGAGGGGCCGGGTCGGCCACCGGCGACAACAGCACCGGAGGTCAGGCAGGGGTTCCCGAACAGGCGCCCGCCACCGGCAGCGGCTCGGACGAGTCCACCGCATCCCGCGAGGACAGTGGCGACAGCGGCTCCAACGAGGTGCACACGCCGGAACCTGTTGAGGTGCACACGCCGGAACCTGTTGAGGTGCAGAAGCCGGAGTCGGGCTCGGGCAAGGAGGACGGACGCGATGACTGACAGCAGACACCGGGCCAAAGCGCCGACAGCAGCCGCGAGAATCGCCTCCGGCGGGATCGCCGTCTCGCTCACGTTGGGGATGGTCGGGCTGATCGCGGTCCGGGCGGCGGCAGATGAGAACAGTGCCAAAGACAAGCCGGCTCCGCAAACCACCCAGCCGACTGACGCCACGGACGCAGTTTCCGCCGCACTGTCGGCCGAGCAGGCGCGCAACGACATCAGGGTTGCGAAGTTGCGTGCCCAGTACGAGGCGTCGTTGAAGCGACTGGCCCAGGAGTACCAGGCGAGGCTGCAGGCCGCTGTGCCGCAAGACGTCGTGACGGTGGCAGGTTCGGCCGTGCCGGCGACACCTGGCGACAACTCCGGGTCCGGTGTTG
>CAYMPK010000061.1:0-12128 GCA_964392145.1 uncultured Actinomycetes bacterium
TGGCGCAGTATCGGCCCGCCCTGGAGGGTTTCCAGCGCGCCGGTGGCGATGCCGACGCCCTCAAGCACCTCGTGGATGTCTACCCGGAGTATCTGGAGACGGCGATCGAACTGATGACGAACACCTACGGTGACCTCGAAGGCTATCTGGTCCGAGGCATTGGGCTGTCGCACGTCGATCTGACGGCGCTGGAGTCGAGACTGCTCGCCTGACCTGCGCCGAGGCCTTATGCTCGGCGAGTGGCTGTTCGTTTTCCGCCCATGACGGTATGGCATCGGGGGGGCGTAAGGGTGCGCAGTGGGTGGTTCGCCGCGGCGGCGTTGAGTCTCTCGCTGGCCTGCGCGGGCTGTGCCGCGGGGTCGGCCGGTAGCGCGGGCGGCTCCTCGGCGAGCGGCAGTTCGTCGACCATCACGAACCCCGCCGCCACCGCCGCCGCAGCCGTTGCCCTGGGCCGGAACTGGCGGACCGCGGTCGCTGACGCGAAGGCCCTGCCCGCCAACATGCAGGGGTTCACCTCCGACTACGCGGTGATGAATGACAGTTTGACGGCGCTCACCATGGAGCAGCTGTCCGCCATGTGCCCTGCCATCCGAGGCGGCGCCCAGACGTATGACCAGTACAAGGAGGGCGCAGGGGCCGATGCCTTGACGAGGTCCGACTACGACCGGCTGATGACCGCCATCTGTGCCGCGAGCGAACCAGCGGAGATGACCTACGTCTGGAAGACCGTCGGGTGATGTCGACCGCAGGGTGAGATTCACCTGCCGCGGGCAGGCGGGCTAGCGCCTGGCGGCGGCGGGTGCCACCGGTGACGACCAGGGACCCCACAGACCGTTGCCCGCGCGGACGCTGCAGCGGAAGGACGCCGGTTGTGCCAGACCGGTCAAGGTCGCCGTGCGGAGGCTGCTGTTGCCTGTGACCGAGACCGACCGGGATGCCGATGTGCACAGGACCTGATACTTGGTGATCGGCCTACTACCCGCACTGAGTGGCGCTGAGAACCTGACATTCAGGGAACGGGTCGACGCGGTGACGGAGACAGCTCGCGGGGCGCTCGGGGCGATGGGTGTCGGCGTCGGCTTGGGAGTAGGAGTGGGAGTCGGGGTCGGAGGCGGGGTGGATGCGGGCCCGGTGACTTGGTCCACCGCGGCTGCGGGGTTGACCAGGCCGAACCCATAGCTGTTGTCGCGGCCAGGGGCGCCCAGGTCGGTGGCCGACTGTTGGAGGACTTCCACGACGTCGCGCCCATTCGCTGAGGGCCTGGTCACACGGAGCGCCGAAAGCACATCCGCGGCGCTGCCGCTTGCATACGGAGTGGCCATCGAGGTTCCCGACATCGTCGCCACGGTCGATGTTGGGAAGTCGGACAGAATCGATACCCCAGGTGCCGCCAATGAGACGTAGCCACCACGATTCGAGAAGGGTGCGATCGTGTTCGTGCTGTCCGTGGCCGAAACCCCGATCGCCCCGGGATAGGCGCCGGGATAACTCGGCCCGGCGGCTGGCCCACCGTTGCCCGCAGCTGCGAACACCGCCACGTGCTTGGTGTTGGCCGCGTAGGCGATGGCGGCCGCGTCCGTGCTGGAGCTGGAGCCGCCGCCCAGCGACAGGTTGATCACGTCAGCGCCGTTGTTCGCCGCCCAGATGATGCCGGCGTCGACATCGGAGTTCCAGCCTGCGCCGTTGCCGTCGAGTACCCGAACCGGCATGATCGAAGCATTGGGGGCCATCCCTGTGACGAGATTGCCATCGCGATTGGCACCCACGATTCCAGCGACGTGTGTTCCATGGCCATTCTTATCGTTCTGGCCATTACCGCCGGTCGCCCTGCCTGTGCCACCCAGGAACTCCGCTCCGGCGAGCACGCGTCCCTGCAGATCCGGGTGACTTCCCTGCACGCCGGTGTCCACGACCGCAACCCGAATACCGGCTCCGGTCGACTTGGTCCAGGTAGTCGTCGCCTTCAACGCCGGCAGGGCCCACTGCTGGGCTGAGAGATCGACCGTTGCTCGGACCGGAGTGTCGATGTTGACCCCCGCCACGCTCGGATCGCGCTGCAGGGCGGAAACCATGGTTGCTGCTGAGGGGGCGTCAGGTGTCTCCACGACTTCGATGCGAGGACCCGACGCGGTGTTGCGGATGGCGACGACCCTTCGCGGGGCCGGTGCGGGCATCGGCACCGCGGCCACAACGGCCACCGGATCCGCGGTCTTGGAGGGCAACTGGGGGACCTCGTGGCTGGGTGACGTACCGGTGGTGTCGTTGACATTTCCGCCCGCGGCCGGGCTCGCCGCGCTGGCCGGGGACACCTGTGCCCCGGACATGCCAGCGGTCCCGGGAGCCGCGCCGGGTGGGGTCCGTGACGACAGTGGTATCGCGACCGCGATCGCGATCAGGCCGGCGATCGTTGGTATGGAGGGGTAACTCACCGCATTCACACCCCTCTGTCGGCACGCCTCCTGGTGATCATCGGCCGGGGAGCCCCTGGACATGAGCCCTGGATGTCGATGGTGTGCGTTGTTTGCGCCGAGGGAGGCACCGAGTGCGGCACGACCGGCTCCACCAGGGGCGTTCCTGCACTGCCGTGGGTAAGGATGCCCCCTAGTGCGGGCTAGGGTGAAGCCCTGGAAACCGTCCGTCGGGTGACTTGGAGTGGCTCAATGTCAGAAGCCAGAGCCCTTGCATTCGATTCGGTCGCGGGTGCGGTCCCCGGTGTCGTGACACGGTCACGACGCACCGCCGAGACGCCCACATCCAACGGTGGGAGTTTGTTATGACCGCGGACGCTGTGGCTCGGGTGGCGGGGCTGTTCGATCAGGTGTCGACGACCTACGACCAGGTCGGAGTGGACTTCTTCGAACCGGTGGCATCGGCACTTGTCGAAGCTCTCGGTCTTCGACGCGGGGAGAGTTTGCTGGACTTGGGTTGCGGTCGGGGCCGTGTGCTGTTGGCAGCGGCCGGGGAGCTTGGTCCAGGGGCGACATTGCGCGGGCTGGACGTCTCCGCCGGCATGGTTTCCCAGGCCAGGGCGGTTCTCGACACTGCCGGGCTGGAGATGGTGCAGGTTTCGGTCGCGGATGCTTCTGTGCTGGACCCAGCGGTTGGCATGTTCGACGTCGTCACTGCCTCACTCGTCCTCTTCTTCCTCCCCGATCCGGCCGCCGCCCTCCGGTCCTGGCGCCAGGTGGTCTCGCCGGGGGGTCGAATTGGCGTCACCACCTTCGGAGCCCGGGATCCGCGGTGGGAACGGCTAGACGCGGTTTTCGAGCCGTACCTGCCCGACGACCTGAAGGACGCCCGCACAACCGGGGCGCGGGGCCCGTTTGCCAGCGATGCGGGCGTGGAACAACTTCTCCTGGGGGCCGGGTTCGTTGAACCGAGAACGACTCACTCGGACGTGCGCGTGGTGCTGGATGACTCCGCCCATTGGTACCGCTGGACCATGTCTACGGCCCAGAGCGCCATGTGGGCGGCAGTGCCGGTGACCAGGCGGGCCGAGGTGTCGGCGCAAGCCGACGATCGGCTGGTCGACTGCATCGGACCCGACGGGCGGATCCACCTGGATCAGCAGATCCGCATCACGATCGCCCAGCGCCCCTGAGGTGGGTCAGAGGAACGTGGCCCACTCATCCAGCGGCATCCGCTCGGAGACGAGGGTGTTGATCGGTGCGGAGCCGTCCGGGTAACCGATCGCCATCCCGCAGAAGAGCATCTCGTTCTCCGGTGCCCCGACGAATGAGGAAATCGCCCTGTGCCGGACCGACCAATACTCCTGAGCGCACGTGCCGAGGCCTCGCTCGACCGCGAGCAGCATGAACGTCTGCAGGAACATCCCGCAGTCAGACCACTGCGGGGGTCCCATCCGACGGTCGATGTAACAGAACAGGGCGGCCGGAGCGTCGAAGAAGTCATTGTTGTGCGCGAACTGCTGAAGGCGCCTCTCCTTGTCCTCGCGCGCGATCCCCACCGTCGCGTACATCGCCTCGCCCACCCTGAACCGGTTGGTTCGATAGGGCTCGAAGAGTGACGGCGGGTAGATCTCGTATTCAGGCTCGTCGAAGGGTGGCTGCTCCGCGAGATGTTCGCGCAGGTGGACCATCGACGCCCCGTTCACGACGTAGATTCGCCACGGCTGGACGTTGCCGCCGCTGGGAGCCCGCGACGCATCGATGAGAAGGGAGCCCAACACATCGTCTGCGACCGGATCCTGACGGAACCTTCGAATCGACTTCCGTGCGTACACCGCTTCCACAACATCCATGGTCGAACGCTAACCATCTGACGCTGGTGCGACCGGCTCGGGGAGGCCGACCCAAGGATCTTCCCGGCGCCACACTGTCGGTAGCTGCAGAGACACGCCGTCACTGGCCGCGAGCCCGGAGAGAACTCGCATCGTCACGTCGAGGTCGTCGCCGACGTACGGCAGGGCGCGAAGAGGCCTCGACAACGGTCGGAAGAAGTCGTCCCAGTGGGTCAGGACGACCCTGCGGGCTCCGACTGCCCGGACAGTTTCCTGCCAGTAGGTCCGGATGTAGTCCGGACTCTGCACGCCGAGTTGGCCGACACCCAGGTAGGCGACGTCGGCGCAACGACCCGTGAGAGACCCTTCCCTGAATCCGGCGCTGCCCTGCAGCAGGGCCGTCCGTCCGGTGTCGTGCGCGATCAGGATGGACCACGCCTCGCCGCAGCGGTAACTCGACGCCCGAGTCGGCGGGACGATCGGCTCGCTGATCTCGCCTGGATATCGATCGGGCGGGCAGTGGGTTGACGGAATATGGGTCACTTCGAAGGCACCGAGCCTGAGCGCTTCCCCGGGCGTCACCCGGTGGATGCGCTCGGCGGCCAAGCCGTGCCCGCGCCCCACCAATGCAGTGGACGAGCCACCCACCAGCGTGGCGCCGGTGCGATCGGCGACGACGGCGGAGTCCAACGCGTGGTCGTAGTGCGTGTGCACTGGAAACACGGCGTCGAGCCGATCCACCCCAGCGCGATCGAGTGCCTCAGCGATCCGCGCCTCGTTAGGGTGCAGACGCGCCAGAGCTACCTTCGCCAGGGATGGCCGGGAGAAGAAGCCATCGGTCATCAGAGCCGTGCGGCCGTCATCGAGCAACAGGGTGGCGACTCCCAGGAAGGTGGCCCCGAACGCGTCCGTAGCCGGGGGTACGTCGAAGGCATCCGCATAATGCCGCAGATCCGGCCGGCCGAACTTGATGCGCACGGTCCGAATGTACCGCGCTCCCTGACCGCGAGAGGCCGTCAGAACTCCTGGCGTGCGGCCAGCCGAGCGAAGTGGCCGCCGCTCGCCCGTAGCTGGCTCGGTGACCCCTCCTCGACGATCCGGCCGCCATCGACGACGACAACGCGGTCAGCCCGACGGATAGTGCTGAGTCGGTGCGCGATGGCGATCCGGGTGACTGGCATCGCCATGACCGCGGACATCACGATCTCCTGGGTGACGTTGTCCAGGGCGCTCGTAGCCTCGTCGAGCAGCACTATCTTGGGATCTCCCACCAGAGCACGGGCGACCATAAGGCGCTGTTGCTGCCCGCCGGAGAGCGATGTTCCACGTTCACCCACCTCGGCGTCGAGCCCACCCTCGAGTTGCTTCACGGTCTCCTCCAGCCCGGCGTTCTCGAGGGCCGTCCAAAGAACCTCGTCGGGGATGTCCAGCGGACCACAGATGCACTCGCGGAAGGTGCGTCCGAAGGGAGTGGAGGACTGGGTCACCGTGCCCAACTGGCGGCGAACCGCGCTCACGTCGAGGTCGGCGAGATCATTGCCGTCGTAGGCGACAACTCCGGACCACGGCTCTTCGAAACCGAGGATGAGCCGGAGCAGGGTGGTCTTTCCGCTTCCGGAGGGTCCCACGATCGCGACGAACTCACCGGGTTGGATGGCCAACGTTACGCCGTCGAGCAGAGGCGGTTGCTCGGGGTCGTAGCCGAAGACCACGTCGGTCAGGGTCACGCCTCCGGCCAGTTCCCCCGGGGCACGGCCGAGGGCGGTCCGTTCGAGCGGAGCCTCCGTGAGCGGTGTGATCCGGCTCAGGCTTGGTCCCAACTCCCACAGCCGAATGATGTTGGCGCTGACCAAGGTCATGGCCACTGTCAGCTGGACGATCGCGGCGTAGGCGGGCAGGAACTCCTTGGGTGCCGTCGGCGTCGCGAGGGCGAGTTCGACAGCCACCAGTACCACGTTCACGGCCAACGGTCCCAGCACGGCGAGTGGTTGGGTCCAGTTCAACCTGCTCATCCGCTCTGCAAGGGCGCTGAGCCATTCAGCCTGCAGGGTGGACCACCGCGCGAAGGCGCGGTTCTCGGCGCCCGCGACCCGAATCGGGACGATCGCCGCCACGAACTCCATCACGGCCGCATCCGAGACGCTGCGGGTCGCGAGCACTTTCTTCAGCGATGAGCGGGCGCGCATCTGAACAACAACTGTGAGGGCCATCAGGACAGCCACTACGAGGCTGATCGTCACACCCACGGCGGGGTTGAGCGCGACCAGGAAGGCCAGGTTGGCGATGCCGAAGGCGGAGGCGAGGATGAGCATCGGGACGGAGTCGTCGACCAGCGCGCGGGCCTGCTCCACGGACAGTGTTCGGTTCAGGATCTCGCCTTTGGGCATCGTCCGGAAGAACCGTGATGGAAGCCGAAGAACACGCGACATCAGTCCTGGGGAGAGGCGGGCGTCCGAGATATCGCGCACCCGGATCACCGCGAGGTTACGTGCCAACAGCAGCACAGCCCCGCCGATGCTGGCGATCGCGAAGACTCCCAGTACCACCAGCGCCTTGCCGGCATCGCCCCAAGGGATCGCGTACGAGAACAACGCCGCTGTGGCGATCGGGAGCAGCAGCGCGGTCAGGCCGCCTACGACTGCCAGCAGGCAGAGGCCGAGCAGGGAGTTCCGCTGGCCGCGCACCGACCACCGCAGAAGTCTCAGCCAGGAGGCGGATTGCGGCAGATCCTCGGTGATCGTCAAGGCGGGCGGGTGCACTCGCGAACGCGACGTCACCCGGACGCCGGTCCGGGTGCCGGCCGGGATGGCCACCGCGCCACCTCGCTCCGGTACGACCGCAACGGGCGATTCCGACGGACCCGCCACCATGGGCCCCACGAGCGGGGCCCACCACCGACCAGCCAGGTTGCTCTCGGAGACCATCAGTCCGGACGCAGCGGCTACCGCCTCGCCCGGCGGTAGGGACCGTTCCACCTGAGGATCTGGTGCCCGTACCTGGCGTCCGGCTGCGGCGGCAGCCACCGAGAAGGCGTCCAACACGGGATCGTCGAAGGTGCGCGCTGCATCCGTTGCCGTGGCCGCGTCGCTCGCCGCGAGCAGTCGGGCCACCGGTTCTTCCAGCGGGTCTGGATGCTCAGCCATTGATCAGCTCCGCGAAGAGTCCCTCGTCCCTGAGCTGGTCGAAGGTGCCGCGCTGTGCCACCGATCCATTCTCGATCACCAGGATCTCGTCGGCGTCCCTGATCGTGCTCAGTCTGTGGGCTACGACCAGGCAGGTGCAGCCCAGCTGTCGCAGGTTCCGCTCGACATCGACCTCAACAACCGGGTCGAGCGCGCTCGTGGCCTCATCCAGGATGAGCACCCTCGGCTGGCCCACCAGAGCCCGTGCAATGGCGAGTCGCTGGATCTCGCCGCCGCTGAAGCCGCCGTCGGCGCTCGATACCGAGGCGTAGTACCCGCCCGGCCGCAGGAGGATCGCATCGTCGATGCATGCGGCAGCAGCCGCGCGACGCAACTGCCCATCGGAGATCGACTCGTCCCACAGCGTCAGGTTGTCTCTGATTGTGCCGGCAAAGAGCACGGGTTGTTGCGGCACGTAGGCCATACCGCTTGTCCGAACCTCCCGAGGTACCCGGAGGCGTGGGACCCCGTCGAGTTCCACCCGCCCCGACCAGGGTCGCAATTCGCCCATCACCAGTTTCGCGATCGTGGTCTTGCCGCTGCCGCTGCTGCCGACCAGAGCCACACGGCGACCGGCCGCGATTGTGATGTCGAGCCGATCGATCAACGGGGCACGGCCCGGCTGGTAGCCGAAGGTCACGTCGCACAGGGCGACTTCGCCTCGCAGCCGCTCCATGGGTACCGGATCAGGTTGGGGTACCACTTCCGGATCCAGAGGGGCGCGAAGCACGGCATCGGCTTGGGCGGATGCGCTGGTCACACCCTGGTAGAGGACTCCGAGGTACACGAGCATGCCCAGCGACTCGAGGAACATCGCCACGAATGCCTGTCCCGCCACCAGGGTGCCGAGCGAGAGGGATCCCGCGATCACCTGCAGAGCACCGACGGCGAGCACGCACCCCAGCCCGGCCGCGAGCGCCACCGCCGGGATAAGCACCAGCCACTGGTTGGCGATCCCCAGGTTGGTGAGAGACCAGGCCATCCGTTGCCGGACGCGACTCCAACGTGCAAAGGCGAACTGCTCCCAGGCAGCGGCCTTCACCGACTCGATCGCGCCGAGGGTGTCCGAAGTGGTTCCCGAAAGAGCGGCGAGGCTTTCGTCGGCGCGGACCTGTTTGCGGTCTCGCAGCAGCAGGACAAGAAGCGACGCGGCGAAGGTCAGCAGCCCGACTGTCATGGTCGTGGCGAACATCCAACCGTCGAGGATGAGCAGGGCGGCCGCGAAGGTGATTGCGTTGACCACGTTGACTGCCGCCAGCGGCAACAACATCCCGCCCTGAAAGGCCACACGTTGGCGCGCCGCCATCCTGGAGATGATGTCGCCGGGGGAGAAGGCGGAGAGATCGTCAACGCGCATGCGCAGCAGGTGCCAGGCGAAACCCACTTGGTCCATGCTGCTGAGTCGCAGGAAGGACCGTCGGAGGATGGAGTACTGCAGCCACACCAGGCTGGTGGCCGCGATGGCGGCCCCCACCAAGCCCACCACCACGGGAACGATCCAAGTCGCGTCTCCTGCAACCAGGTATCGATCGACGAACAGCCTCATCAGCAGGGGCACCATGAGTGCCGGGACGATTCCGAAGATCGCTGCCACGAGGGTGTAGATGACGGCTGGACGCCCGAGTCTGAGGACCTTGGAAAGGGACCGTCGGGGCTGCTGGTCGGCCACGAAGGATGGGGTCGCGTGCCCCCGTTCGTCGATGCCGTAGGTGCTGAGCAATGTGGTCTGTGCTGCGCCGGCATCGAGGCCACCCAGCCCGGCCAGCTCCCGCCGCACGGTCGCCGCGTCGACCTCTCTTCCGTGCGAGGTGAGCGTTGCGACCACGTCGGCCGCGATCGCGGCGCCGTCGCCGGTTCCTGGGCCCTGCGAGTCGCCAACGCTCATCGCAGCACCCAGCTGGCGACCGAACGATTCGACGTAACGACGGCAACAGAGGCGAGCGTGCTGGAGGAGATCGGGAAATTCGGTCCCTTCGCGATGGTCCACTCGTATCCGCTCGGGGTATCCGCCCGATTCATAGTGACCGTTATCTCCTGCACCGGGCCTTTGGAAAGCAGGTAGTCGACTAGGTCGTCATTGTCGCCGAGGAGCGCCAGCAGGCGTTCCCGACTCACCGGAGCAGGGGCCACCGATCGCACTTCGCCGACGATGAATCCGTACTGGGCGCGCGGGGCGTCGGCCGGCGAGACGAGTGCCTCCATGCCGGGCGTGATGGTCTCCGCCTGACTTGCCGGCATGAAGGCCTTGGTGACGCTCTCGACCGAATCCGGCAGCAGGATCACGAGGGGCTGGCCCAGCGCAGTCGGTCGACCGGGGCGGGCGAACACCTCCACCACAACCCCCGCGGACGAGGCTGTGACGGTCTCACGCTGGGCGGCCGAGTTCTGCGGGTCCACCGTGACCAGGCTCTGACCGGCCTCGACCTCATCACCCGGGGAGACGAGTACCGAGTTCACGACCCCGACCGTGCGGGTGCCGGCCTCGGTGTAGCCGGTGCTGGGCACGATCACGCCGTCACCGACAATCGTCTCCGGCGCCTTGGCGAACACCGACCACAGCACAGCCGCAACGATGAGAAGAGCGAGCCCGATGAGGGCGATCACCTTCCCCCGGGTGATGATGCGGCTCCGGGAGGCGATCTCCGCCACCGGATCCATAGTGGTGCCCTGCATACGACCAGTCTAGGTAGAGCGGCACACAACCCGGGAGGTATCGCCGAACAGCGCCCGTACCAGGTGCTAGTCGAACGCGCCGTCCTGCGGCCCCCGACCTCCGTAGGCTGTGATGGCCGCGAAGCGCTCCAGTTGGCGACGGGCCAACACATGCGGCGGTTGGCCTGGGACGTCGTTCGCGAGCACGGCGAAGACCCGATCTCGCTCACCGGGCATCGAAGTGATTCCGGCGAGGGCCACCGTTCCAGCCAGGGTGCCGGGTTTGGCCCTCACGTAGCCGCGGACACGATCAGTCGGCGGATGGCCGAACCAGTCGTTGATCGCCGACATGTTGCCGGTGATGCCGGCCCAGGGCAGGCCGCCCGCCGGGAATATCACCCGCAATTCGCGGTGCCGGTCGCCGCGCCAAGCCTCGAGCAGCAGACCCGTGAGCAGGTCGGCCCGAAGGCGACCGTCGCGGGACAGCCCACTGCCATCGGCAAGCACGATCCCAGCCAGATCGGGATGCAGACCGGTCAGCACCTCGTGTGCGGCGACCGACGCTCCCGACCAGCCCGCGGAGTACCCCAGGGATAGCGCGACCTGTCGGTGGAGTACTTCCGCGGTGAGATTGTGGCTCGACTGCAGCATGTGCACCACGAGGTCAGCGACCGACCTGGAGGAGGCCGCTGCGATCTCCTCGGCATCGGGCCGGGCAACGTCGAAGCCCCGGAAGACGGCTGCCACTCCCAGCGAGGTCAATGCGCCGGCAAAGGCCTCGCCGACGGCGCGACCCGGTTCGTTCCCGAAGTACTCGCGCAACGTCAGAGGCACCACCGGTTGCACTTCCACCGGCAGGAAGGAGGCGGACCAGGAGCCGGGCACGGCGAACGGTGGGAAGTAACTCTCGTCGACCAGAACGTCGAGGGGTTCGCTGCCCGTGCGAAGCGGCAGGGTGGCGTCGGCGGCCACCCGCGTGGCGAGTCCTGCCAGGGCATTCGGTTCCATCGCGGGGTCGCCGCCACCGCGCAGGATCAACCTGCCATGCCCGTCGCGTAGGACATGGCTCTCGAACGTGTGGTCGGAGCCAAAGGTCACCAGGGCGTTTGCTGCGGTCACGATCTTGGTGCAGGAGGCGGCCCGTAGGGGGGCGTACTCCCGGTGAGAGGCCAATGGCAGACCACTGGCCGCGTCGAGGACGTGAAACGCGACCGAGGTTCCGAGCGCATGATGGACCTGACGGTCGTTGAGCCATGCCCGAAGTGCATCGGCAACCTGGGAGGGATCCTCTCGCGGTGTGATGCCGTCGGACTCCACCGTCATGTCCGTGCGTCCGGGCTGATCACCCTTATCCAGATGCCGCCGGTAGTGAAAGGCGCTGACAGGCACAGCGGCATGTTCTCAGCGAACCATTCCCTATCGAAGCGCATCAAGTAGTGGTTCCAGAGCACCACTTCAAGCCTGCTGTTGTGTTGCAGCAGCGCCCTCCAGGCATAGGCCTCGTTGAGGGCTGTGCCGCCGGAGAGCCATTCGCGTGGGTACTCGAACGGATGGAAGATGTCATGGACATGGATGATGACACCGGCTGCCAATGCCGGCACCACCTCGTACAGCAGGTACTGCACGTCCGATCCCGCCCGGATGACGTGACTGCTGTCGATCGCCAGAACGTCCCCCGCCGCCAAGGCGGTGAAGGCCGAGAGCGGCACGTCTTGTACTGGCCGCTCCATGACGCGACCGCTCAGGTCAGCTGAGGACAGCAGCGAGCGAAGGCGTTGGGCGTCTGGATCGACGAATGTGAATACCGGTGGACGTGCCAGGAACGATTCGGCGACATCCAGTCCCAGTGCGGAGGAGTACCCCGAACCGACCTCGACTACGCGCTGCGGTGAGAGGTCGCGCAGCATCAGGGCGTAGAGCACCGCGTCGGCGCCCGAGAACCAGGTGTTGTCGAGTGTGAAGCGATGGGTTCGATCGTCCAGCAGCCAGGCCGCCGTCTCGTGATAGGCGGACAGCAAGCGGGCGAGCAGGGCCCACTGCTGGGTCTCGCGCAG
>CAYMPK010000062.1:0-2981 GCA_964392145.1 uncultured Actinomycetes bacterium
CGAGCGTCCCGATCGTGAGTGCACCGTTCAGGGCGAACTTCATGTTGCCCGTACCGG
Source organism: uncultured Actinomycetes bacterium (assembly GCA_964392145.1). Lineage (GTDB taxonomy): Bacteria > Actinomycetota > Actinomycetes > S36-B12 > UBA10799 > JACJWR01. The sequence goes on from CAYMPK010000062.1 coordinate 58, forward strand.
AGGCCTCCTTACCGGCCATGGAGATCTGTTCGCTGAGTTCCGCGGCAGGAACGATCACCTGGTTGAGGATCACGTTGTAGTTCGCGGGGAAGGCGATCCGCAGCCGCTCGGACACGTCGGGGTCGGAGTCGATGGTCTTGGCCACAGCCAGGATCAATTCGATCGTCTGCTTGGCCATGACGTACCCGGGGGCGGCTTTGGCGCCGAAGATGATGGTCCGGGGCACCGTGGGCACGTCAGGGTTGGACTTGATCCGCTGGTACAGCGTCACCACGTGCAGGAGTTTGAGGATCTGCCGTTTGTACTCGTGCAGGCGCTTGACCATGACGTCGAACATCGACGATGGGTCCAGGATGAGGTCATCGCGCTCGGCGAGCAGGTTGGAGAAGCGGGCCTTGTTCGAAGCCTTGATGGCAGCGAACCGTTCCCGGAAGGATGCGTCGTCGGCCAGCGGTTCCAGGCCGCGCAGCCGCTCCAGATCGGTCTCCCAGCCGGGTCCGATGGCCTCGGTGATCAGCGCCGACAGGCCTGGGTTCGCGACCCGCAGAAAGCGCCGCGGCGTGATGCCGTTGGTGACGTTGGTGAACTTCTCCGGCTGCATGCGGGAGACGTCGGCGAGGACCTTGTCCCGCAGGAGCTGTGAGTGAAGTTCGGCAACCCCGTTGACCTTGCTGCTGCCGACCACCGCGAGGTGTGCCATCCGGACGCCGCGGTAGGGCTCCTCCTGGATCAAGGACATGCGGGCGGGGAGATCCTCCTCCCCAGGGAACATCGCCCGTACCTCGTCGAGGAACCGGGCGTTGATCTCGTAGATGAGCTCCATGTGCCGCGGAAGCAGCCGCGACATGAGTTCCACCGGCCAGACCTCCAACGCCTCGGGCATCAGTGTGTGGCAGGTGTAGGCGAACGTCTGCGTCACGACGTCCCAGGCGACATCCCAGGTCAACCCCTCCTGATCGATCAGGATGCGCAGCAACTCGGGGATCCCGATGACCGGGTGGGTGTCGTTGAGTTGGAAGATCACCCGTTCGGGAAGCCGTTCGATGGGGAAGCCGGCCGGTACGGTCTGGTCGAGGAAATCGCGGATCGATGCGGCGACGAAGAAGTACTGCTGCGACAGGCGCAGTTGCTTTCCCTGCGGGGTGGAATCCTCCGGGTACAGGACCTTCGACAGGTTCGAGGCCCGCACCTGCTGGGCAACGGCGTTCTCGTAGTCACCCGCGTTGAAGATCTCCAGGTTGAACTCGTCGGGGGACTCCGCGGACCACAGCCGCAGGGTGTTGACGACTCCGTTCCGGAAACCCGGGACAAGGTAGTTGTAGGGAACGGCCGTGACGTTGCGCTCCGGGATCCATTCCGTTCGATGCATCCCGAGTTCGTCCACCCGGCTCTCCGTGTAGCCGCCGAAACCGATGCTCTGGGTCATGTGGGTGTGCGGGAACTCCCAGGGGTTGCCCCCCGCCAGCCACTTGTCCGGCATCTCCACCTGTTTGCCGTCGACGAATGCCTGACGGAAGATGCCGTACTCGTAGCGGATGCCGTAACCGACGGCGGGGATCCCCAGAGTGGCGAGGCTGTCGATGTAGCAGGCGGCCAGCCGGCCCAGGCCACCATTGCCCAGCCCTGGCTCGGGTTCTGCGGCCACCAGGTCGTCCAGGTCCAGGCCGAGGGAGGCCAGGGCGGCCCGCATGGGCTCCTCCAGGTCGTCGGCCAGCAGGCAGTTCAGCAGTTGCGGGCCCAGCAGGTACTCCGCGCTCAGATAGGCCACGACCTTCGGTCCGGTCTGTAGCTGACTCTGGATACGCGCCAGCCAGTCGTCCATCAGCAGGCTCCGGACGGTGATACCCAGGGCCTGGTAGAGGTCGTTCTCCGTGGCCCGGTTCGTCTTCACGCCCTGGTGCAACCGAAGGTTGCGGATGAACTCGTCGGCGAGGAACTCGGGGGAACGCTCGACGTCGTTGGTGACTCTGGTCTGGGTCACGGCGGAATCCTCCATCGCTGGTGGCTGATGCGAAGCGGCGGAAGCAGCCTAGTGCGGCGTCGGGTGACGTGGGCGGTCGAGTGGCCGCTCGGGACCCCGCCATCTCACTGCGACGGGGATACTGGCAGCCATGGCCTTGAATCTTCGTGCCTACGCGGTGCCGCTGGACGGCAATCCACACAGGTTGACCGTCGGCACCAGACCGGTGCGTTCCGGGGAGTGGCTGCTTCCGGGAGATGACGGTCCGGACCAGCTCAGGCGCAAGCTGGAGTTGCTGACCGCCCGCCCGCAGGAGGTGCTCGGGATGCTGCCCGGGTCGGAGACCGCCAGTCGAGAGGTGCTCACACTCGTCCGCCGGGAGCTGGGCCAGGAGCCAACCGGGCCGCACGATGTCGACCCCGAGGACGCCTTGCGACATTCGGCCGGGTTAGTGCAGGAGGACCTGTGCGTCATGCAACGCCGCGAGGGTGGCTGGGTGCTGACCGCGGCGTGCGTCTGCTTCCCCTCCCGCTGGCGTCTCGAGGCGAAACTGGGCGCGGCTCTCGGCGCGATCCACGCGCCGGTGCCCGGCTACCAGGAGCGCCTGGATGCCGCCACGAACGGCGTCTTCGAACGCCTCGCAGGCGACCCGAGTGCCATCCTGGGCCGTTTCAACTGGACCCTGAACGCGGAGGCTGAACTATTCCAGCCAGTGGCAGGCCCGCCGGCCACCGTCACCGCAGAGGAGGTCGGGGACCGGGTGGTGTTGCGGGTCGAGAGGCAGACCTTACGGGCGCTTCCCGAGTCCGGGGCGGTCCTTTTCACGATCCGAACATTCATCACCCCACTGGCGGAACTGGATGAGCGGGAGTGTGCTGCCCTACTGGGCAGTATGGCCGACGTCTCACCGGAACTGCTCCGCTACCGCTCCTGGGTCGGCTATTTTGGTGCTGTGAAGCAGTGG
>CAYMPK010000062.1:2991-9053 GCA_964392145.1 uncultured Actinomycetes bacterium
GAGCGCAGGGGAAGGCGACTCTCGATCGAGGAGGATCACGATGTCCGCTGTGACGCCCAGTGCGTCGACGCCCGCTGCGTCGACGCCGAAGTCGGCCCGAGGGGTCGTCTTCGTCCACTCATGCTCGAAAGCGCTGTCCGCCCATGTCGGTTGGGCCCTGGAGCGGGTTCTCGGTCGGCCTCTGAAGATGGAATTCACGCCGCAGCCTGCGCTACACGGTTCGCTCCGGGGCGAGGCGGTCTGGAGCGGCGCTCCGGGCACCGCCTCCCGCATCGCCAGCGAGCTGCGAACCTTTCCAGGCCTGCGGTTCGAGGTCACCGAGGACGCATCACCGGGCAACGACGGAGAACGCTACTCGTGCACACCCGATCTGGGGACTTTTCGCGCCACGGTTGCCAGCAACGGCGTCGTGATGGTGGGCGAGGAGCAACTTCGGGCCATGCTGGCCCGTGCTGCCGCAGCTGGCATCCTCGGTGAGCCCTTTGACCTGGAGATCGAGCTCGAGGCGCTGATGGGCCGACCCTGGGACGACGAACTGGAGCCGTTCCGTCATGCCGGAGACGGTGCCCCGGTGCGTTGGCTCAACCAAGTCGGTTGAGTTCAACCGCTGCCTTCGGTGTTCCCGGAATCGGCGGCTGCCGGATCCCACAGCTGATAGCGCTGAATCGCCGCTGAGACCGCGGCCGGGTCGTACTGCCCGGCGTCGGCGAGTGCGCGGAGGGTCTGCACCGTGATGGACTCGGCGTCGACCAGGAAGTGTCGCCGGAGCGCTCCCCGGGTGTCGGAGAGTCCCCAGCCGTCGGTGCCCAGGGTGTAGTAGTTCGCCGGAACCCATTCCCGGATGAGATCTTGAACCGCGCGCATGTAGTCGGAGACGCCGATCACCGGCCCTTGGCGGTCTGCCAGACGCTGGGTCACGTAGGCGGTGCGCCGCGGTTGGTCGGGGTTGGTCAGGTTGAAACGATCAACCTCTAGCCCGTCTCGTCGTAGCTCGTTCCATGAAGTGACCGACCATACGTCGGCCGACACCGACCAGTCATCGCGCAACAACTGCTGGGCCTTCAGGGCCCACGGCACGCCCACACCTGAGGCGAGGAGCTGCGGCACCGGACCGGCTGGATTCACCGCGGGGGCGATGAGGTGCATCCCCCGCAGGATGCCCTCCACATCCACATCGGCGGGCTGCGCCGGCTGGACATAGGGCTCGTTGTAGACGGTGAGGTAGTAGAAGACGTCCTCGGAGTCCGGCCCGTACATCCGCCGCAGACCATCCCGCACGATGTGGGTCAGTTCGTAGGCGTAGGCCGGGTCGTAGGCGATGCAGGTCGGGTTGGCCGCGGCGTACAACAGGGATTGGCCGTCCTGATGCTGCAGGCCTTCACCGTTGAGGGTGGTCCGACCGGCAGTCGCTCCGAGGGCGAAGCCGCGAACCTTCTGGTCCATGGCGACCCAGAACTGATCACCCGTGCGCTGGAAGCCGAACATCGAGTAGAAGACATAGATCGGGATCATGGGCTCGTCGTGGGTGGAGTACGACGACCCGGCCGCCAGGAAGGACGACAGCGAGCCCGCCTCGTCTATCCCCTCGTGCAGGATCTGCCCGGTAGTGCTCTCCTTGTACGACAGGAACATGTCCCGGTCGACCGCCTGGTACAACTGTCCGGCGGGGTTGTAGATCTTCTGCACCGGGAACATCGCATCCATCCCGAAGGTCCGTGCCTCGTCGGGGATGATCGGCACGAACCTCGGCCCCAACGCCGGGTCCTTGAGTAGCTCCTTCAGCAGCCTGACGAAGGCCATCGTCGTGGCGACCTCCTGCTTGCCGGATCCGTGGGTCATCACCTCGTACGGGGCGTCACCCGGCAGTTCGAGGGGTCGGGATACGGTGCGGCGCGTCGGCACGAAACCACCCAGGTCGTTCCGCGCCGATTGCAGATACTCGTGAACCTCGCTGCCCTCACCCGGGCTGTAGTACGGCGGCAGGTACGGGTCGAGCTCGGAGTCGGGAATCTCCATCTGCAACCGGTCTCGGAAGTCCTTCAGATCCTCCAGTGTCAACTTCTTCATCTGGTGGGTGGAGTTGCGCCCCTCGAAGTGCGAGCCCAGGGTCCATCCCTTGATCGTCTTGGCGAGGATCACGGTCGGGCGCCCCTGATGGTTCATGGCGGCGAGATACGCGGCGTACAGCTTCCGGTAGTCGTGTCCGCCGCGGGAAAGTCGCCAGATCTCCTCGTCGGACCAGTCGGCCACCATCGCCGCCGTGCGGGGGTCCCGACCGAAGAAGTTCTCCCGGATGAAGGCGCCGTCTTCGGCCTTGAACGTCTGGTAGTCCCCATCGAGCGTATTGTTCATCAGTTGCACGAGGGCGCCGTCGTCGTCGCGGTTGAGCAGGGGATCCCAGCTGCGTCCCCACACCACTTTGATGACGTTCCATCCCGCGCCCCGGAAGACGGACTCAAGTTCCTGGATGATCTTTCCATTGCCGCTGACGGGGCCGTCGAGGCGCTGCAGGTTGCAGTTGACCACGAAGGTGAGGTTGTCGAGGCCCTCTCGGGCGGCGAAGGAGATCTTCCCGAGGGTCTCGGGCTCGTCGCACTCGCCATCGCCGAGGAAGGCCCAGACGTGCTGCTGCGAGGTGTCCTTGATGCCGCGGTCATGTAGATAGCGGTTGAACCGCGCCTGGTAGATGGCGTCGATCGGCCCGAGTCCCATGGAGACGGTGGGGAACTGCCAGAAATCGGGCATCAAACGTGGGTGCGGGTAGGAGGGTAGGCCGCCGCCGGGGTGCGAGAGTTCCTGCCGGAAGCCGTCGAGTTGGTTGGCCGATAGCCTGCCTTCCACGAACGCGCGCGCATAGATCCCAGGCGAGGCATGCCCCTGGAAGAAAACCTGATCGCCACCGCCGGCCGCCTGCGGACCTTTGAAGAAGTGATTGAAGCCGACTTCGTAGAGCGAAGCCGAGGACGCGTAGGAGGATATGTGTCCGCCGACGCCGATTCCGGGTCGCTGTGCCCGATGCACCATGATGGCGGCGTTCCAACGCACGTACCGACGGATGCGCTTCTCGATGGTCTCGTCGCCGGGAAACTCCGGCTCGTCATCCGGGTGGATGGTGTTGATGTAGTCGGTCTGGCGCACGTCCGGGACGCCGATGTCCAACTCGGCCGCACGGCGCTGGAGTTCCAGCATGAGGAAGCGGGCCCGGGCGGGGCCGAGCCGCTTGACGACGGCGTCGAAGGACTCGACCCACTCGGCGCGTTCGCCGGGGTCCACGTCGACGTACTGATGCGGCAGTCCGACGGGGTCCCGATGCGAGGTGTCGTCGCTCACTTCAGCCATCCTCCTTAGACGGTGCGGGTCGTGCCCGAAGGATCAGCACCGGATCCCTCGGTGGTTTGGTGGGCTGAGGATGTCGGCCCTGCTGCCCTCAGGACGCTGCGCGCGCCTTCTGGGCGGTCTTGGACGCTGGCTTCTTCGCTTTGGGCTCATTGGCTGGGGCGAGTGCTCCCAGCGAGTCGGGATCCTCGAAGTACTGGCGGAAGGCACGAGCGACCGTTGCCGCCTGGAAACCATCGACGAAGCGATGATCCAGGGTCGCGGTGATGGTGAGGCCCTTGCGCACCTCCGGTTTGCCGTCCACCGCGAACACCATGTCCCGGATCGCGCCGACTGCCACGTACAGCGGCACCCTGGCGAATGGCGTGGGGGGCACATAAGCCTCGTCGACGCCCAACATTCCAACGCTGGTGATGATGGCGGCGCCGAACGGATACGGCGGCTGGCCCGCCATCGGCATACCCAGGGAGGTGGTGACGAAACCTGCCAGCGAGAACACCCGCCGCAGGGCCCAGGTGGGCAACTTGGACGCGACGTCGGCGCTCTTCTTGAAGTTCTCGTCCTCGCCGGTCCGGATGTGACCGGCCCCGGCCTGCAGTTCGGCGGCGACTTGGGCCGGGGTCATCTTGTCGATGTCCTTCACCCTCACTTGCGCCAGCTGCATGCCGCCGTCGACCTGGACGAGGAAGGACAGGCTGACGTCGTCGTAGTGGTAGTACTTGCCGAACGCGATGTACCCATTGAGGGTGGGCTCGAGTGCCAGTCCCCGTCCGACGCACGCTCCGATGAAGGAGGTGATGGTGACTCGCTCTCCGGTCGCCTCGCGCGCCCGGTCGATGTAGTCGAGGACCTTCGTCGCGTCCAACGTCAGGGCACCGTGGATGACACCCTCATGCGGTGCCTTCCAGGTGGCGATCGTCATGCGACGGCGGGTACTCATCATCTCTTCGGGCATGTGTGCTTCCCCTATCTCCGAGCCCGGGGTGCGACAAGGCGGGTGCCCTGCCAGTCCCGGGCTGCGCTGATCGTGCTGGTTTGTTGCAGGCCGGCTATCGGCGCCGCCTCCGAGATGTCCGCGGCCTCGACATGTCCGTCGCGTCCGGCTTTTGGAGTCAGTAGCCAGATCGTGCCGCTCTCCGCCAACGGGCCGATGGCGTCCATCAAGGCGTCGACCAGGTCGCCGTCGTCCTCGCGCCACCACAGCAGGACGACGTCGACTACCTCGTCGGCGTCCTCGTCGAGCAGTTCGGATCCGCAGGCGGCCTCCAGGCCACTGCGCAGTTCCTCGTCGCTGTCCTCGTCCCAGCCGACTTCCTGGACGGCCTGACCTGCTTGTACGCCAAGCGCACTCGACGGACCAGAGGTCGTCGTCACCGTTCCTCCATTTCCTGCCTCAGCCGACATCCTTCGCAGTCGACCACGCTAGTCCACTAGACATTGGGCGTCCCACGCAACAGCAGTACCCATTCTTTGCCTAGTTCCTGCCCCAGCGCGGCAGTTTCGACAGGAGATCCGAGGCCGAAACGAGCATCCTGCCCGTCCTGCCCAGGCTGGCGGCCGCGGGCACCCCCGGGACGTGTTCGAGCACGGGTAGGAGTCGGGCGAGTCCGGCCAGGTCGGTGACCCTCAGTTCTCCTTTGGTGTAGAGCGGCGGAACCGCCGCCCTCCCTGCGGTCACATCGAGCAGAACGCCTGTCGATGCCGCGACCGTGGGGCCATGGCCGTGAACCTGGTCGTCGGTCAGGACCTTGGTCACCCAGTCGCCGTCCATGGCGCCGGTTCCGACGTTGAAGTCGGTGCCGATGGCGATCAAGGATCCCTCCACCCCGGCGCGGGCGGTGAAGGCGCCGAGCAGGTCCATGAGTGCGGTCAGCCCGATCTTCAGCAGCCCTGGTGGGGGTTGGCAGCCTGCTGGCTGGAGGTCGAGGGCGGTCTTGGCCATCTCGTAGGACACACCGTGCAGCAGGGTCAGTACCGGCAGCGGACCAACGGGTGAGCACACCGACCGTAGCCCCCACTCAGCCACCGGCCACTGCGGATCGCCGGCAAGCCAATCTGCCAGGGCGTCCCTTCCACGCTGCAGGGCCACGGTCAGTTCGTGGGCGCTGGCAGCGTTGTGCGAGACGAGCAGGCGTTTGCGTGCTGCATCATCGGCCGGACTCCAGCTGCGCCCCGATCGAGCATCCTCCAAGATGTCTGCCAGTCTGCGGCTGTCCGACCAGGAGCCGAGCGGTATCAACTCATTCCGAACATTCGCCCCAGAGATCCTCGTCGGCGCCTCGGGATCCAACTCGGCGGTGCTGGTGATGAGCAGATCCCATGCCGCGACAGTCGCCTCGCCCAGACCATCCGGGTCCTCACCGGCCAAACCCCGGGAACCTGGTGTAGGTGTGAGGATGCCTGGCGGAACCGACGCCATTTCAACCTCCGAGTAGAAGACAACCACGGCAGTCGAGCGGGGTACTCGCTCCCGACCATAGACGCGCGCGACCACTCGGGCGCGACGCTACGCCTATCGGTCCGCCAGGGCGAGCAGGACGTCGTGCCGGCGCCTCACCCGACGGCATTCGGAGCGGCACGATGGTGGGCCCGGCCGGACTCGAACCGACGACCTTCCCGGTGTAAACGGGGCGCGCTACCAACTGCGCTACGGGCCCAGCATCGTCAGGGTACGCGTTCGAGGATTCGACCGGGCGACACGGGTCTGCGACACGACCGGGCGACAC
>CAYMPK010000062.1:9153-12127 GCA_964392145.1 uncultured Actinomycetes bacterium
ACGCGTTCGAGGATTCGACCGGGCGACACGGGTCTGCGACACGACCGGGCGACACGGGACGGTGAACCGGATCACCGGCGAGGACGGGGGAGACGGATAGGTTGAACTATGGCCCGATCTGAACCAGGCACCACCAGTCCCTTCGCGCCCAGCCTCTCGCAAGTGGTCTCGGCGGTGGCCTCGTTGTACCCGCCGGCGCTGGCCGAGGCGTGGGATGCCGTCGGGCTCGTGTGCGGGGTGCCGGATCGCAGTGTGCGCCGCGTTCTGGTCGCCGTCGACCCGGTTGTGGCGGTGGTGGACGAAGCCTTGGAGTGGCAGGCGGATCTCCTCCTGGTACACCACCCGCTGTTGCTGCGGGGCGTGCACTCGGTGGCCGCGGACGAGCCCAAAGGCGCGCTGCTCACCAGGCTCGTCGAGGGTCGCTGTGCACTGCTGACCGCCCACACGAACGCCGATTCCGCCAGGCCAGGGGTCTCCGACGCCCTAGCTGCCGCCCTCGGGATCGTCGAGACGACGCCGTTGGTCGACTCGTCCGAGAGTGATCCGGTAGAGGTGCTCCTGGTGTACACGCCGGCGGCCAACGCCGAGGCGGTCGTGGATGCCGCCGCATCGGCCGGGGCCGGGGACGTCGGTGACTACCGTCGTTGTGCCTTCTCCTCGACAGGCCAGGGCACCTTCCAGGTCCCCATCGGAGGGGACCCGTACGTGGGACAGCCAGGGCAGCGGGCGACCGCGGAAGAGGTCCGAATCGAGATGGCCGTGCCAGCCTCGAAACGACGATCTGTGCTGTCTGCGGTGCTTGACGTCCATCCGTACGAGCAGCCCGCCTACTTCGTTCTTGCTTCAACCGCGGCACCGTTGGGGACCGGGCTGGGTCGAGTCGGGCGATTGCCGGAGCCGATGACGCTGGCCGATTTCGTCGAAGTCGTGAACCGGTCGTTGCCCGCGACACCTGGCGGCTTCAGGGTCGCCGGAGACCCGTCGCGGCAGGTACGCACGGTGGCTGTCTGTGGCGGCGCGGGTGACTCACTGTTGGATGCGGCGGCTGCCGCCGGAGCCGATGTTTTCGTCACCGCCGATCTGCGACATCACCGCGCGCAGGAGGCCCTCGGTCCCGACCGACCCGCGCTGCTGGACGTCGGTCACTGGGCCAGTGAGTGGCCTTGGTGCCCCCAGGTCGCAGCACTGCTGCCTTCCGTACTTCCGCACCCGGATAGCGTTGAGGTCCGGGTGTCGAGCATCGTCACCGATCCATGGACCGCGCATGCAGGGAGTGATTCATGAGAGCCGACCCTTTCGTGCAGTTGAAGCTGCTCGATGTGCAGCAGCTCGACATCGAAATCGACCAGAACCGACACCGAGCCCGGGAGTTACCCGCCATCGTCACTGTGAACGATTTGGCTGGGAGGCAGTCGGCGCTCCGCGACCACACCGTCGCAGCGGCAACCCGGGCGTCGGACCTGTCTCGCGAGTTACGTAAGGCCGAATCGGATGTGGAGCAGGTCCGTGCCCGTGCCGAGCGGGACTCCACGCTCCTGGCGTCGGGATCCGTGACGTCCCCGAAGCAGCTCGCCGACCTCGAGCACGAGGTCGCGTCACTCGCCAAACGCCAGGCCGACCTCGAGGACGCCGAACTCGAGGTCATGGAGGCCGTAGAGGTGGCTGAAGCGGAGCATGCCCAGCTGGTGGAGCAGTCTGAACGGGTCGCCGGTGAACTAGCCGAGGCGGTGACCGTCCGGGATGCCGCGTTGGCAGAACTGGACTCGGACTTGACTGACCTGCAGGCGCGCAGGGCGGAGGCAGTGGCGGGCGTCCCCGCGGAGTTGCTCGCCCTGTACGTCAAGATCCGCGATGACCGCGGCGGTATCGCGGCTGCACTTGTGAAGCAGGCCCGATGCGAAGCCTGTCGGTTGCAGTTACCCCCGGGCGACCTTGACGAGATCGCGGCGGCTGCCCCCGACGAGGTGGTTCGCTGCCCCGAGTGCCGCAGCATCCTGATCCGCACCGATGAGTCAGGGCTGTGAGTGGCAGCTACGCCATCGAGGCGGATGGCGGATCGCGGGGGAACCCCGGACAGGCGGCGTACGGGACTGTCGTCCTGAAGGACGGTGAGCCGGTGCGGGAGTTGGCGGAGGCCATCGGCGTCGCCACTAACAACGTCGCCGAGTACCGGGGCCTGCTCGCCGGATTGCGATGGATCGCTGCCAACACGGGGGGCGACGGGGACGAGCGCCCGAAAGTGGAGGCGCGGCTGGATTCCAAACTGGTCGTCGAGCAGATGTCCGGGAATTGGCGGATCAAGCACCCGGATATGCGCGCGCTCGCGATGGCGGCGCGCGACGCGTATCCGCCCTCGTTGGTCAGGTACACCTGGGTCCCCAGGGAGGCCAACAAACGCGCCGATTCCCTGGTCAACGAGTCGCTGGATGCCTGCGCGGCCGGTCGCGAAGCGGTCATCGACCGAGCGCCGTGAGGCCAACAGGATCCCTGGCGGAGCAGGCCGTCACCATCCGAGTGGTGAGGCACGCGTCGACGGCGGACACCGGTCAGCGTTACAGCGGGTCGGGGGCAGGTGCCGCCGACCCGGACCTCGCGGCAGATGCCGCTGCCCAGGTGGCGGGGGCAGCCCTCGACCTGGATGGCTGGTCCTCTCCCAGGGTGCTGACCTCCCCAGCCCGACGCTGTCAGCAGACAGCGGAGATGCTTCTCGGTTGCGGATTGTCGTGGGCCAACGGCTGCGGCGAACCGAGGATCGAGCCCGCCATCGCCGAGATCGACTTCGGACGATGGGAAGGCCTCTCCCCTGCCGAGGCGCGTGCCAGGGATCCGCAGGTGTGGGCCAGCTGGCTGAACGACCCGAAGGTGGCCCCGCCCGGCGGTACATCGCTAGTGCAGGCGGCCGAGGCGTTGGCGCCTGTGATTGCCGAGATGACCCGGAGTGTGCAGCGGGATTGGCTACTCGTCGGTCATGCCA
>CAYMPK010000063.1:0-11996 GCA_964392145.1 uncultured Actinomycetes bacterium
TCGAACTCGCACCTCCGGGGTGGGAACCTCCGGGCGGACCCGCGGCGTCGAACCGCTGACCGGGAGGAGTCGATCATGTCGACAGCAGGCTTGCGCCGGACAGTCGGGGTCGCATCGACCGCGATTGCGGTCCTCCTGGTTGCGGGATGTTCGACCGGAGCGGGCGGCACCGATCCGGCAAGTAGCGCCGGGGCCACACCGGGCGACTCCGGGATCACCAGCACCACCCTGCCCAGCACTTCGGCGGTCGAGCCGCCGCCGAGCGCTTTTCCGACCCCGGAGGCCAGTTTCCTGGCATCGCTGGAGGGCACGAGCCAGTCCGCAGCCGAGCAGGCGGCCGCAGCGGCGGGCTTCACCACCCGAATCGTGAGTGTCGACGGCGTCGGTCGGCCCGTCACCATGGACTATCGCTCCGATCGGATCAACCTCGAGATCGTCGGTGGGAAGGTGACCAAGGCAACCGCCGGTTGAGTGGCGTGACACGATGGGCGGATGCCCGCCGACCTCGTCTCCCGTGAAGATCTGCGCAATATCGCCATAGTCGCCCATGTGGATCACGGCAAGACCACCCTGGTCGATGCCATGCTCTGGCAGTCAGGGGCCTTCCGGGACAACCAGGACGTCAACGATCGGGTCATGGATTCGATGGACCTCGAACGCGAGAAGGGCATCACGATCCTCGCGAAGAACACTGCGGTGCTCTACTCGGACCCGACCGGGGAGCGGGGCGACACCACCATCAACATCATCGACACGCCCGGTCACGCGGATTTCGGTGGCGAAGTCGAGCGCGGGCTGGAGATGGTCGACGGGGTGTTGCTGCTGGTCGACGCCAGCGAGGGGCCGCTGCCGCAGACCCGGTTCGTCCTGCGCAAGGCCCTGGAGAAGCGCCTGCCGATCATTGTGGTGGTCAACAAGGTCGACCGCCCCGACGCCCGGATCGCCGAGGTGGTCGACGAGACCTATGAGCTCTTCTTCGACCTCGACGCCGACGAGAACCAGATCGACTTCCCGGTCGTCTACGCCTCCGCGAAGGCGGGACGCGCCTCGATGAACCGACCGGCGGACGGGGGCATGCCCGACTCCGAGGACCTGGCGCCGCTGTTTGCGACGATCCTCGATGCGGTACCGCCACCGCGGTACGACCCGGCGATGCCGCTGCGCGCCCACGTGACGAATCTGGATGCGTCGCCCTACCTCGGACGGTTGGCCCTGTGTCGTATCCACTCCGGTCAGCTGCGCAAGGGGCAGAACGTCGCCTGGTGCCGCGCCGATGGGAGTATCAGCAACGTCAAGATCTCGGAGATGCTGATCACCGAGGCCCTGGAACGGGTGCCCGCGGAAGAGGCGGGCCCGGGCGACATCATCGCCATCGCGGGCATCCCGGAGATCAACATCGGTGAGACGCTGGCTGACGCCGACGATCCCCGTCCACTGCCGGTCATAAGTGTCGACGAGCCGAGCATCTCCATCACCCTGGGCACCAACACTTCGCCGTTGGCGGGGGAGAAGGGGAGCAAGGTCACGGCCCGCTTGCTCAAGGGCCGCCTCGATGCCGAACTCGTGGGAAACGTGTCGCTGCGGGTACTCGCCACTGAGCGCCCCGATGCCTGGGCGGTGCAAGGGCGTGGGGAACTGCAACTGGCGGTGCTGGTGGAGCTGATGCGACGTGAAGGCTACGAGATGACCGTCGGAAAGCCGCAGGTCGTCACCCGCGTCGTCGACGGCAAGGTCTGCGAGCCGATGGAGCGCCTCACCGTCGATGTCCCCGAGGACTATGTGGGCGCTGTCACGGGCATGCTCGGCCAACGCAAGAGCCGCATGGAACAGATGGTCAACCATGGCACCGGCTGGGTACGGATGGAGTTCATCGTTCCCGCCCGCGGCCTGATCGGCTTCCGCACCGAGTTCCTCACCGAGACCCGCGGTACCGGACTGATGCACCACGTGTTCGAGTCCTACGAGCCTTGGGTGGGAGAGCTGCGGACCCGACCGACCGGGTCGCTGGTGAGCGATCGTTCCGGTGCGGTGTCCTCCTACGCGTGCTTCGGGCTGCAGGAACGCGGCTCGCTGTTCGTCTCACCGACCACCCAGGTGTACGAGGGGATGATCGTCGGAGAGAACTCGCGTGCGGACGACATGTCGGTGAACATCTGCAAGGAGAAGAAGCTCACCAACGTTCGCTCCTCAACGGCCGAGGAACTCGAGCGGCTGATTCCACCGCGACTGCTGTCGTTGGAGCAGTCGTTGGAGTTCTGTCGGGAGGATGAGTGCGTTGAGGTGACCCCAAGCGCTGTTCGACTGCGCAAGGTGATCCTCGACACCACCACCAGGGAGAAGTCCCGCTCGGCCGCCCGCAAACGCGACGGCTGACCGCGACGGAGCCGGACGTGATCATCATCGCGGCGACGCCGCTGGGCAACCCGGAGGATGCGTCCACCCGGCTACGTACCCTGCTTGCCGAGTCCGACCTCGTGGCTGCTGAGGACACCAGGCGGGTGCGGCGGCTAGCGACCGACTTGGGCGTGGCGATCAGTGGCCGGATCGTGTCCTACTACGAGGCGGTGGAGCAGTCCAGGACCCGGGAATTGATCTCTGCTGCGGCTTCGGGGTCGACGGTGCTGGTCGTGAGCGATGCGGGCATGCCGGCGGTCAGCGATCCTGGTTTCAGACTCGTTCGGGCCGCGGCCGAGGCGGGTATTCGGGTGACAGCCCTGCCTGGTCCGTCGGCAGCGATCACCGCCCTGGCGCTGTCCGGTCTGCCCTCTGATCGGTTCTGCTTCGAGGGCTTCCTGCCTCGCCGGGACGGCGAACGGGCTCGCGCTCTGGCAGCGTTGGCGCAGGAGACCCGGACGATGGTCTTCTTCGAGTCCCCGCGCCGGCTGCCCGACACCCTCGCCGCGATGGCCGCCGCCTTCGGCGAGCAACGGGAGGCGGCGGTGTGTCGCGAGCTGACGAAGACCTATGAGGAAGTCGTCCGGGGTCCGTTGTCGACCCTGGTCGACACGTTCGATGGTGACGTTCGAGGCGAGATCACCGTTGTGGTGGGCGGCCGGACAACCGGCCCGGTGGAGGTGACCCCGGCAGAGATGGTGGCACTGGTCAGGAAAGCAGAGGCGGCTGGATTGTCCCGGAAGGAGGCCATCTCGACCGCGGTCGGCGAATTGGGCGTCTCCAAGAGCGCGGTGTTCGACGCGGTTGTCGAGGCCAAGCAGGCCAACTCCGCGGGGCGCTCGGACTCGGGGCGCCCGTAGGATTCCTGCTATGACCGCTCCCAAGGCGTACTACGTCACCACTCCGATCTACTACGTCAACGACGCCCCGCATATCGGTCACGCCTACACGACGACGGCCGGTGATGTGCTGACCCGCTGGCACCGGCAGCGTGGGGAGCGTGTCTGGTTCCTCACCGGCACCGACGAGCACGGCACCAAGGTGGAGAGAACAGCCCTCGACAACGGCATGACCCCGATCAAGTGGACCAACAACCTGGTTGAGAACGCCTGGCTGCCGGTGTTGAAGACGATCGACGCCGCCAACGATGACTTCATCCGCACCACCAGCGGACGCCACCGCCTCGGGGTGCAGGCGTTCTGGGCCCTACTCAAGGAGAAGGGCTACGTCTACTCGGCGACCTACGAGGGGCCCTATTGCGTCGGCTGCGAGGAGTTCAAGGTCGCGGCAGATCTGATCCCCGGAGATGGCGACTCGTTGTTGTGCCCGATCCACCACACGCCGGTGGAGATGCTGCGCGAAGACAACTGGTTCTTCAAGCTTTCGGCGTTCGAGAAGCCGCTGTTGGAGCACTACGAGCGACATACCCACGGCGTGCAACCGCGAAGTGCCTACAACGAGGTGGTGTCGTTCATCCGCAGTGGACTGTCGGACATCTCGATGTCGCGTTCGTCGGTGGACTGGGGAATCCCGTTGCCCTGGGACGAGGATCAGGTTGTCTACGTCTGGTTCGATGCGCTGCTCAACTACATCACCGCGATCGGCTACGGCGCCCGGGAAGGAACTCCGGAGGCCGATAGGTTCGCGCACACCTGGCCGGCCAACGTCCACCTGGTCGGCAAGGACATCCTGAGATTTCACGCTGTCTTCTGGCCGGCGATGCTGATGGCCGCCGGGCTGCCGCTACCGGACGTGGTGTTCGCCCACGGTTGGCTGCTGGTCGGCGGGGAGAAGATGTCCAAGAGCAAACTGACCGGCATCGCACCGTCGGAGATCATCGACACCTTCGGTTCGGATGCCTTCCGGTACTACTTCCTGGCGGCCATC
Source organism: uncultured Actinomycetes bacterium (assembly GCA_964392145.1). Lineage (GTDB taxonomy): Bacteria > Actinomycetota > Actinomycetes > S36-B12 > UBA10799 > JACJWR01. The sequence goes on from CAYMPK010000063.1 coordinate 4,282, forward strand.
CAGTTCGGATCCGACGGGTCGTTCTCATGGGAGGACATGCACGCCAGGTACAAGTCCGAACTCGCCAACGGACTGGGGAACCTCGCCTCGAGAGCGACGGCGATGGTTGTTCGATACTGCGACTCGGTCGTCCCCGAACCCTGCTCGTACGCCAACGCCGACCGGGCGTTGCAGGACGCCATGCTGGCTGCCACCGATCAGGCCGACGCCTCCATGGTGAGACTGGACTTCGCCGGTGGGATCGCCGCGATCCGCAGTTTCGTCGACGCGGTGAACCTGTACGTCACCGAGCAGGAGCCATGGAAACTCGCAAAGGATCCGGCGCAGCGCGGCCGTCTGGAGACCGTGCTGTACAGCATGTGCGAGGCGTTGCGGGCTATAGCCGTGCTCTACAACCCGGTGATGCCCAAGGCGATGGACAGCCTATGGACCAGGCTCGGGGCGGTGCCCCACTTGGGCGAGATCGCCGCGCAGGACGTCCGTGATGCCGGACGGTGGGGACAGTTGCCCGCCGGGGCCGTCGTCGCGAAGGGCGACGCACTGTTCCCACGGATCGAGGCGGACGACACCGATGAGTAGTTACCCGGGGGCGCCGGATCCGCTGCCCCGACCCATCGCGGACAGTCACTGTCACCTCGACATCGGATACGACCACGATCCGCTGCCGGTCGACCAGGCGCTGGCGATGGCCGCCGGCGTCGGGGTTACCCATGTGATCCAGGTCGGCTGCGATGTCGCCGGATCGCGTTGGGCCACCGAGGTCGCGGCCGACCATCCGAACGTCTGGGCCAGTGTCGCGCTTCACCCCAACGAGGCGCCAAAGTTGCAGCAGGCCGGCGGCCTCACAGCCCTGTCCGCCGCCCTCCGCGAGATCACCGAGATGGCCCGGTTGCCGCAGGTGCGGGCGGTGGGTGAGACGGGGATGGACTTCTACCGGACCGAGCCGGCAGGCCGGGCGGCCCAGGAGGAGTCGTTTCGTGCCCACATCGCAATCGCCAAGGCGGAGGACAAGGCGCTAGTCGTGCACGACCGGGAGGCGCACGCCGACGTGCTGAGGATCCTCGACGACGAGGGGGCCCCGGATCGGGTGGTGATGCACTGCTTCTCCGGCGATGAGCGCTTCGCCCGAGAGGTGACCGAACGGGGCTTCTACTGCTCGTTCGCGGGCGTCATCACGTTCAAGAATGCTGATGATCTGCGTGCGGCACTCGCGGTGGTGCCGCCGGATCGGGTGCTGGTCGAGACGGATGCGCCGTTCCTCACGCCGGTGCCCTATCGCGGCAAGCCAAACGCTTCCTACCTCGTGCCGTTCACCATGCGAACCGTGGCTGAACTGCGAGGCTGGGACTTGGCGGACGCCTGCGACCTGGTGATGGCCAACACGGCAGACGCGTTCGGCGGCCTGTGAACCGACTTCTCGGCCCGGCCGACGTGCGGGAACTCGCCGCTGCGCTGTCGGTCTCGCCCACGAAAGCCCTCGGGCAGAACTTCGTGATCGACGCCAACACGGTGCGGATGATCGCCAGCCGGGCAGGGGTGGGCGCGGCCGACCACGTGCTCGAGGTCGGTCCCGGGCTGGGCTCGTTGACGTTGGCGCTGCTCGACGTTGCCGCCTCGGTGACCGCTGTGGAGATCGATCAGAACCTCGCTGACGCTCTTCCCGCCACGGTGGCACGATTCGCACCGGCCACCCTCGACCGGCTGCGGGTCGTGACCGCGGATGCGCTCACATTGACCGCCCTGCCCGACCCCCAGCCGACCCAGCTCGTGGCGAACCTGCCCTACAACGTGGCAGTACCGGTTCTGCTCACCGCTCTTGCGTCCTTCCCGAGCCTCAATGGGGCGATGGTGATGGTGCAGAAGGAAGTGGCGGACCGACTGTGCGCCACGCCCGGGTCGAAGCTCTACGGGGTGCCATCGGTGAAGGTCGCGTGGTACGCCGACGTCGTCGCCGCGGGTCGGGTGTCGCCGTCGGTCTTCTGGCCGGCCCCCCGTGTCGATTCCGGACTCGTGAGGCTGAGCCGACACGAGGAACCGCAGTTTCCGGGTGTTCCAGCTGACGAGTTCCGAGCAACTGCGTTCGCTGCGATCGATGCGGCCTTCGGGCAGCGGCGCAAAGTGCTCCGAACCGCGCTCGCTGGCTGGGCCGGCGGAGTGGACAGCGCCATGGAACTGCTCGAGGCCGCCGGAATCGATCCCGGCGCGCGTGGCGAGACGCTCGCCGCGGCTGACTTCGCGCGGCTCTCTGGCGAGAAGTTGCGGGGCCCGACCCCCTAGCCTTGGGGGGTGTCAGCGTTCCCGAGGTCGGTCACTGCGGTGGTCGCCGCCAAAGTCAACCTCGCGCTGGCGGTTGGGGGCCTTCGGCAGGATGGATTCCACGAGGTGGCGACGGTTTTCCAGTCGGTCGGGATCTTCGACGAGGTTGAGGTTCGGCGGCGCCCCGCCGGTGACGGCATTCGCCTGACGGTATCCGGCGACGATATCGACGGTGTGCCGCTCGACGCCGACAATCTCGCCTGGCGGGCGGCTGAAGCCGTCGCTCAGGCGGGGGATGTCGACCCTGATGTCCACATCCACATCACCAAGGCCATCCCGGTGGCCGGCGGCATGGCCGGTGGTTCCGCTGACGCTGCGGGGGCCCTGCTCGCCTGCGACATGCTCTGGCGGACCGGTCTGGACCGCGATCGGCTGGACGTCCTGGCCGCGGAGTTGGGTTCGGACGTGGTCTTCGCCGTGCGCGGTGGGACGGCGGTCGGCACCGGGCGAGGCGAACGGGTGACTCCCGCGATGACGCGTGGCAACTACAACTGGGTGTTCGCCCTCGCGCACGAGGGTGTCTCGACACCGGCGGTCTACCGGGAGTTCGACCGCCTCAATGCCGGCACTATCATCCCGGAGCCCGAGATCCCGGAACCGTTGATGGAGGCGCTGCTCGCCGGTGATGCCGAGCGGGTAGGCGCGGAGTTGCACAACGACCTGCAGCCTGCTGCTATCTCCCTTCGGCCCGAGTTGGATCTGTTGCTTGAGGTCGGCAGGGACTACGGGGCCCTTGGCGCGATGATCTCGGGATCCGGGCCCACGTGTGCCTTCCTCGTTCGCGACGATGAGCAGGCACTGGACCTCGCCGTGTCGCTCTCGGCGTCGGGTATGTGTCGAAACGTGGTGCGTGCCAACGGTCCGGCCCACGGGGTCCGCGTCAAGGAGAGCTAGTCGGTGGCGGTTTCGTTGGTGCTCGAGGACGTCAGCCTCCGTCGTGGCACAGCAATGGTGCTGGATGGTGTGACGATCGGTGTGTCGCCCGGTGAACGCATCGGCGTCGTCGGGAGGAACGGTGCGGGCAAGTCGACGCTGCTCAGCCTGATGGCTGGCATCGGTTCCCCGGATCGGGGTCGGATCGTGCCCGCCGGCGGACTGACCCGGGGATTTCTCGAGCAGCATCCGCCGCCCCTGGTGACCTCGGTGGCGGCAACGGTGCGCGGGGCGATGGATGTCCACGAGTTCTGGGGCGACGCGCGCATCCGCGGTATCGCCGCCGGCCTTCTCGGAATTTCCGGGGAGGAGGGCTTCCACGCGGTGCCGGCCGAGTCAGGCGGCGAGCTGCGCCGGGTGGAGTTGGCCGCCCTTCTGGTGGCAGACCCTGACCTTCTGCTGCTGGACGAGCCCACCAATCACCTCGACATCGAGGCAGTGACCTGGCTGGCCGGCTACCTGCGGACCCGGCGGGGCTCGCTGGTGGTCATCACCCACGACCGGTGGTTTCTCGACGAGGTGTGCACAGACACCTGGGAGGTCGTGGATGCCAACGTGAGCGCCTACGAGGGCGGCTACGCCTCATACATCCTGGCGCGGGCCGAGCGGGAGCGAAGTGCGGCCGCTGCCCAGCAACGGAGACGAAATCTGGCGACGAAGGAGTTGGCCTGGCTGCGGCGCGGACCGCCCGCGCGCACCAGCAAACCCCGTTTCCGGATCGCCGCTGCCACCGAACTGATAGCGGACGAGCCGCCTGCGCGAGACCCGTTGGAACTCAAGCGGGTCGCGACCGCCCGGCTCGGGAAGCAGGTCATCGATCTCACCGACGCTGTGCTGGCCCCGGCGCCGGCAGCTCCCATCGTGCTGGACGGGGTCACCCTCCGGCTCGGACCCGGCGATCGAATCGGCCTATTGGGCCCGAACGGTGCCGGCAAGACCACCTTGATCAATCTGTTGCGTGGAGCTCCGGTCGACCTCAGCGAGGGCACCCTCAGGATGGGTTCGACCGTCGTCGTGGGCGTTCTCGATCAGCGACTGGCGGAGTTCGACCCGGATCTGCGCACCGGCGAATGGCTGGCGCAGGCCGGTACCCGCCTGGAAGTGGTCGGGGGCAAGGAATTGACCGCTTCGGCGCTGTTGGAATCCTTCGGGTTCGGCGGCGATCGCGCCTGGACGCGCCTCGGGGACCTCTCGGGCGGTGAGCTGCGCCGCCTGCACCTGCTGCGGCTCATGTTGTCGGGCGCCAACGTGCTGTTGCTGGACGAACCGAGCAACGACCTGGACGTCGAGACACTGGCCGTCCTCGAGGATGTCCTGGACGGTTGGCCCGGCACGTTGGTCGTCGTCTCGCACGATCGTTACCTCCTGGAGCGGGTCGCCGATGACATCTACGCGATGCCCGGGGACGCGACCCTGTCGCACCTACCTGGTGGCGTGGACGACTACCTCGCACTGCGTCAGAGCCAGCGCGATCGCGGGGGCGGTCGCTCCAACCCCCCTGACTCGAGTCCACCGTCGCCGGGCGCGGCGATCGGACCCCTGGAGGGGGCGGCGCTTCATGCGGCGCGCAAGGAGATGGGTCGACTAGAGCGCCGACTTCTCAAGATCGAGGACAGTTTGGCCGTCGTAGCGGCGAAGATGGCCTCATCGGCGTCCGATGCGCCTACGCTGGCCGAATTGGACTCACAGGCCACAGCACTCGTCGCGGAACAAGCCGACGTCGAGGCGAGGTGGCTCGAACTTGCGGAGGTGATCGGCGATGACGGCTGAGCGACGCGGTTGGCGCATTGTCGTCAACATTCTCGCCGTGATCGGTGTTCTCGCCATCCTCCTTGGTCTCGTGGGTGCGGGGGTAGTCGGCTACAAACTGATCTCCAACAAAGAGACCAAAGATCGCACCGCTGCTTCGGAGAGTCCCTTCTACGCCAAGCCCGACAGCGTTCCGGCGACTCCCGGGACGGTCATCCGCTACGAGCCGCTGGAGTACAGCGTGGTCGGCGGGAAAGGCTGGCGGATCATCTACACCTCCATCAACCGAGCCGGCGAACCGGTGGCGGTCAGCGGCCGGGTCTTCCTGCCCAATACTCCGGCCCCGGCGGGCGGACGGAAGATGCTGGCGTTTGCACACGGCACGGTAGGGATCGCGCCGCAATGTGCGCCCTCGAGATCGACCAGCTACATCCAGACAGGGTGGCTGGAACCGGCCTTGCAGCAGGGGTGGGCGGTAGTCACAACGGACTACCTCGGGCTCGGGATCGAGGGCTACCCGCCAACCTTCCTACTGGGCGAGCAGGAGGCCCGGGACGTCGTCAACAGTGTGCGAGCTCTGCGTGCCTTCCCGGGCGCTTCGACGGGGACCGAGTGGGTTGTCGGGGGCTCGTCGCAGGGTGGGAACTCGGCGCTGTGGACAGCCGCGAGGGCAGCATCGATAGCACCCGAACTGCAGCTCAAGGCGGTAGCACCCGCGGTCCCGGCGGCCGAGATCGCGGAAATCATGACAAAGCAGTGGCAGTCGGTGGTGGGATGGGCCATCGGTCCCTACGCCCTGGCGACCTACAAAGTCGCCTACCCGGATCGCGACTACGAGTCCATCATTTCGCCGGCGGGCAAAGCCGCCAACTCCAGTTTGCTGGCCAAGTGTGTGCTGGCCGACGCTGTTGAGGGCCTGGCGTTGGAGGAGGTTTCGGGTTCGTACTTCACCAAGGATCCGAACGAGGACCCGGCGTGGTCGGCGAGTGTGCGCGAACAGACACCGCCGCCACCGCCGGCGGGGATGCCGATGTTCCTGCAGCAGGGGGAAGCAGACATCGTTGTGACTGCCGGTTCCAACGCCCTGCTTCAGAATCAGTGGTGCGCCAAGGGGGTCAACATCGCCAGCCTGTGGCTCCCGGGGGTCAATCACCAGGACACGTCCGTGGCCGCCGGCGCCGCCATGGTCGAGTGGGCCGCCGCCCGCTTCGCCGGCGCTCCGGCCGTGTCCACATGCGCCTTCGGGGTGCCGGCGCCTGTGGAACCGCTGCCCGCGCCTAAGCCGTGAGTGGGTCGTCGGCGGCAACGTCGTAGCATTGGCCACGCGATCCCCGTTGGTGTAATCGGCAACACCCCAGGTTTTGGTCCTGGTATTCGAGGTTCGAATCCTCGGCGGGGAGCCGATGAGCATTCCGACAGCGGCGATAGACTTCCCGATGTGACTCAACCGCGACCGGCCCTGGTGATCGTTCTTGCTGCCGGTGAGGGCACGCGGATGAAATCCGACCTGGCCAAAGTGCTCCACCCGATCCTGGGCATCCCGATCCTGGGGCACGTGCTGAGTGCCGTCGAAGGGCTGGCTGCGGACCAGACCGTGGTGGTCGTCGGGCACCAGCGCGAACGGGTGACCGCCTACATCGAAGCCGACCATCCGGATGTTCGGACCGCAGTTCAGGCTGAACAGCGGGGCACCGGCCACGCGGTTCGAGCCGCACTGGCCTCGCTCCGAGCTGAGTCGGTATCGGTGGCCGATGGTCCGGTCGTGGTGCTGGCAGGAGACACCCCCTTGCTCACGTCGGATTCGCTGACGGCCCTCGTCGCCGAGCATGTGGCCGTCGGGGCGGGTGCGACCGTGCTGACCGCCCGATTCGAGGACCCGACCGGATACGGCCGCATCGTGCGGGACGCCACGGGGGCGGTCGTGGGGATCGTGGAGCATAAAGACGCATCCGACGCCGAACTAGCGATCGACGAGATCAACTCCGGGATGTATGCCTTCGACGGTGCCGCATTGGTGAGCGCGCTGGACCGGCTATCCACCGACAATACCCAAGGGGAGGAGTACCTCACCGATGCATTGGGACTCATCCGTGCCGACGGCCGGGTGATCTCGGCCTATGTCGCGGTGGATCCCGACGAGATCCACGGCATCAACGACAGAGTCCAACTCGCAGAAGCGGGCCGGCTGATGGCGGATCGAATCAACGATGACCTCATGCGTTCAGGGGTGACCTTCGCCGACCCGCGGACCGCCTGGGTTGCGCCGACCGTGCACGTCGGCCCGGATGCCGTGATCGAGCGGAACACCTCGCTGTTGGGTGATTGTGTGGTCGGATCCGGAGCCGTCATAGGCCCGGACACCACGCTGGTCGGCTGCCGCGTGGGCGCGGGTGCCCGGGTGCTCCGCAGCCACTGTGAGCAGGCCGAGATCGGGGAGGACGCGACCGTCGGCCCGTTCACCTTCCTCCGGCCCGGCGCGACACTGGCGGCCGGGGCCAAAGCCGGCGCCTACGTGGAGATCAAGAACGCGCACGTCGGCGAGGGTTCGAAGGTCCCGCACCTCTCGTACGTGGGCGACGCCGACATCGGTTCCGGCACCAACATCGGAGCCGCAACGGTCTTCGTGAACTATGACGGCGTTCACAAGCACCGCACCACGGTCGGCGACGAGGTGCGCATCGGCAGCGACTCGATGCTGGTCGCCCCGGTCACGATCG
>CAYMPK010000064.1:0-11879 GCA_964392145.1 uncultured Actinomycetes bacterium
ACGACGCCATCATCGACGCGATGCCAACCGCTGGACCGCTTGCCGGGCGGGAGCTGGCAGCAGCGGGAGGCTAAGATCAGCAGGGCGCGGGCGGAGAACCCGTAGTCTGGAGCGGACCGGCCGAACCCGTGCTGCCCCATCCGGTGCGGGTGGATCTCCTACCACCCCAGAACCGTCAGCGGCTGGTACTGAGCAAGGCCAAGCGTCGAACCGTGATGATGCTCGCGGGCAGTCTGATTCTCGTGCTGATCCTCACTGCGGTCAGTTTCCTGCAGGCCGGGTCTGCGGCATCCGAACTCGAGCAGGCCCAACAGGAACAGACCGCAGCTCAGGCCCAGGTCTCCAAGTACGCCGAGGTGCCCAAGGTGGCTGCAGAGTTGGCCGCCATCCGCAAGTCGTTGACCGAGGCTCTGGGCAGTGAGGTGCTGTTCTCGGAGATGCTCAGCAGCGTGGCCGGCTCGATCCCGGAAGGCGTATCCCTCACAGCCCTCGGATTCGACTTGGGAAGCACGAAGAAGGGCGCCAAGACGACGACCTCGAGCGGCAAGGCAGGAGCCCTGCCGATCGCCCCAAACGCGGGTACCGTGACCTTCACCGGCACCGCCCCGAACCTGGACGCGGTGTCGCTGTTCCTCGATCAACTTGAGAAGAACCCGGACTTCCAGGATGTCGCCCTCAGCTCGGCGACCCGTGAGACGGCCAGCAGCACAGCGACCGGCTCCAGCACTACTGGCACATCGAAGACCGCCATACCGAGCCCGACGGGCTACACCTTCGAGGGAACCGCTGCCCTGAGCAAGGAAGCCCTGAGCAACAGGTACGCCGCTGAGGAGGCGAAGAAACCATGATGTCACGTCTCACCAGCGCCAGGGGCTGGCTCGTGGTCGGGATCGTCGGATCCGTGGTGATCCTGCTGCTCGGATACTTCGCTCTGATCGCGCCGCAGCGATCCAAAGCCTCGTCGATCGGCATGGAGGCCGCGGAGGCGCGGGGCACCACTCAAGGACTTCAGGCGAAGGCCGTTGCGCTGAAGAAGCAGTCGGACGAGTTGCCGGCCAAGCAGGCCGAACTGCAGGCACTCTCCGAGCGTCTTCCGGACGACGCGGGCGTTGCACAGATCATCCGACAGATAACCTCCGTCGCGGCCGATTCGGGTGTCACCCTGAACGAGTTCACACCGTCAGCACCCCAGGCACTGGAAGTCGAGGTACCGAGTGCCGCCTCAAGTTCGGAGCCGAGCGCGTCGCCCTCTGCGACACCCTCACCCTCGGACAACGGTTCCAGCGAGTCAGCGCCCAAGACCAAGTCGACGGTCCCCACCTCCAACCTGAGTTATGTCACCATCTCCATCACGGCGGAGGGACAACCCAGCCAGCTGTCTGCGTTCGTCAACGGGCTTGAGGGAATCACCCGGGCGATGCTGCTCACCGGGGTCAAGATCGACACCAGCAAGACCACCTCTGGGTCGTCGGGAACAGCGACGACTGCGGGGACGCTCACCGCGACGATCGACGGCAGGATCTTCATGCGCACCGAATCCAGTCCCACCGCGTCACCGAAGCCGTCGGCCACGGCATCCAATTAGCCGCATTCGAGCCCTGACCTCGACCCCTCGCCCCGGCGCGTTGGCGGGAAGTCTGAAAACATGGAGCCATGTTGCGTTGGTTGACCGCCGGAGAGTCGCACGGCCCCGCTCTGGTCGCGATTCTGGAAGGCCTGCCCGCCGGAGTATCGGTGACCACCGACGATGTCGCCGGGCAACTGGCCCGCCGACGACTCGGGTACGGCCGCGGTGCCCGCCAGAAGTTCGAGCAGGACGCCGTCACCTTTCTGGGCGGCGTCCGCCACGGCCGCAGCCAGGGCGGTCCGATCGCGGTCCAGATCGCGAATTCGGAGTGGCCGAAGTGGGAGTCGGTGATGAACCCGGACCCGGTGGCCGAGGAGGTGCTCGCCGGTCAGGCACGCTCCGCCGCCCTCACCAGACCACGCCCGGGGCACGCTGACCTGGCAGGGATGCAGAAGTACGGCTTCGATGACGCGCGGCCAGTCCTGGAGCGGGCGAGTGCCCGGGAAACGGCGGCGAGGGTGGCGCTAGGCGCGCTAGCCCGCAGATTCCTGCGACAGGTTGGCGACATCGACATCATCAGCCACGTGGTCCGAATCGGCACCGTGATAACCGACGGCGAGAGACTGCCGGAAGCGTGGGAACTGGACACCATCGACGCCGACCCGGTTCGATGTCTTGACCCCGGCACAAGTGCAGCGATGGTCGCTGAGATCGACACGGCCAAGGCGGACGGCGACACCTTGGGTGGCGTGGTCGAGGTGATCGGCTTCAATCTGCCGCCGGGACTCGGTTCCTACGTGCATTGGGATCGCCGACTGGATGCCCGCATCGCCGCCGCCCTGATGGGCATCCAGGCGATCAAGGGCGTAGAGGTGGGCGATGGATTCGCCCTGGCGTCAGCGCGCGGTTCCGCGGCCCAGGACGAGATTCTCAGCGAGGATGGCCGTATCCGTCGGAACTCCGGGCATTCCGGGGGTACCGAGGGCGGAATCTCGACCGGTGAACTGCTGAGGGTCCGAGCCGCCATGAAACCGATCTCCACCATCCCGCGTGCCCTGCGAACGATCGACACCGCCACCGGCGAGCCCGCCACCGCGCACAATCAGCGATCGGATGCCTGCGCCGTTCCGGCGGCGGCCGTGATAGCCGAAGCGATGGTGGCGCTGGTGGTCGCCGACGCCGTGCTGGAGAAGTTCGGTGGTGACTCGGTACCCGAGACCCGTCGCAATCTGGCCTCCTACCTCGACAACCTGGACCTGAGGTGACGTCTGTCACCACCCCGGTCGTGGTTCTGGTGGGCGCACCTGGAGCTGGCAAGTCCACTGTCGGAGCCGCGCTCGCCGAGCGGCTGGGAGTGGGGTTCCGCGACACCGACACCGACGTTGAGGCTGCCACCGGCAGAAGCATCTCGGACATCTTCCTCACCGATGGGGAGGCGACGTTCAGGGAACTCGAGCGCGATGCCGTCGCCGCCGCGATGTCCGAACACAGCGGGGTCCTCGCCCTCGGCGGAGGAGCCGTGCTGGACGACGACACCCGCCGTCAGCTCGCTGCACTGCCCACGGTCTGGTTACAGGTCAGCGCTGCGCAGGCAGCGGCAAGAACCGGCATGAACACCGCGCGTCCGGTGCTACTCGGCAATGTCAGGGCCCAACTGGGGACTCTGCTCAAAGAACGGGCACCGCTGTACGCAGAGGTGTCGGGCCTCGCCGTGGATACCGATGACCGCACCGCCGACCTCGTCGTGGAGGAGATCCTCGAGTCGCTGGCGGAACTCGAACCCCGAACCGGGGCCAGCAGTCCCACCCACAATTCCGCCAACGACCAAGGGGAGTCATGACCGAGTTGACGACGGTGCAGGTCAATGTCGCGACGCCCTACCCGGTGGTTGTCGGCACCGGCCTCGCCCAAGACATCCTCAACGCCGTGCCGACGGCGAGCGAACGGGTGGCGATCGTGCACACCGAGACCCTGCGGGCAACGGCGGAAGCCATCCAAGCCGCGTTGATCGAGTCCGGTCGTTCCGCCATCCTGCTTGAAGTTCCCGACGGGGAGGATGCCAAGAGCGTCGCGGTGGCCGGGTTCTGTTGGAGTGCCCTGGGGGAGTCGGGATTCACCCGTACAGATGCCGTCGTCGGCCTCGGCGGGGGAGCGGTCACCGACCTCGCAGGTTTCGTCGGAGCGACCTGGCTGCGCGGAGTGCCGGTGATACAGGTGCCCACGACGCTGCTCGGCATGGTCGACGCCGCAGTGGGCGGAAAGACAGGGATCAACATCGAACAGGGCAAGAACCTGGTCGGTGCCATCCATTCCCCGCGGGCCGTGATCTGCGACTTGGCCACCCTCGACACGGTACCCACCAATGACTACATCAGCGGACTGGCGGAAGTGATCAAGTGCGGATTCATAGCCGACCCGCGGATCCTGGAACTCGTGATGGCCGATGTTGACGGTGCCAGGACTCCCCAAGGTCCGCACACGGCCGAGCTGATCCGGCGCTCGGTTCAGGTCAAGGCGGACGTCGTGTCGGAAGATCTTGGCGAGCACGTCGATGGCATCGGTCGACGCGCCGTCAGTCGCGAGATCCTGAACTACGGTCACACCTTCGCCCATGCGATCGAGCGTGCCGAGCGGTACCGGTGGCGCCATGGCGCGGCAGTGTCGGTCGGGATGGTCTACGCGGCTGAACTTGCCCGTCTGGCCGGCCGCCTCGACGACGAAGTGGTCGACCTGCACCGGGAGATCCTCGGTGCGGTCGGCCTACCTTCCACATATCGAGCGAACAGGTGGCCTACCCTGCTCGAAGGTATGAAGATGGATAAGAAGTCCCGCGGCTCGATGCTGCGTTTCATCGTGCTCGACGGGATTGCACAGCCAGGGGTGCTGGAGGGCCCAGACCCGGCGCTACTGGTGTCGGCCTACGCGGAGGTCAGTGATGAACGCTGAGGCTCAGAGGACTGTGATGGTCCTCAACGGCCCCAACCTGGGGCGGCTGGGCAGTCGGGAACCAGATGTGTACGGGTCGTTCACGCTTGACGACGTCGCGAAGTCATGCAAGAACCTCGGCAGCGAGTTGGGGTTCGCGGTCGAGGTGCGCCAGAGCGACGATGAGGCTGAGTTGGTCGGTTGGCTGCACGAGGCCGCCGACGCGGAGGTTCCGGTCGTCCTGAATCCTGCAGCTTTCACGCATTACTCGTACGCGCTGCGCGACGCCTGCGCCCAACTAACCGCCCCCCTGGTCGAGGTGCACATCACCAACCCGGCGACCCGCGAGGAGTTCCGACACACCAGCGTCATCGCCGGCGTCGCAACCGGCACCGTCGCGGGGTTCGGTGCCGACTCCTACCTACTTGCCCTGCGAGCCATTGCGACGCTTGTGGCGTCCACCCGACAGGGGGCGCCGCGATGACGGTGGGGGAGGAGACCGACCAGCGCGAATGGCGGCTGCGCGAACGGTGGTCAAAAACCAGTGACCTGCTGCGCGGACTTGACTCCGAGGCCCTGCTGCTGACTGCCCCGAGCGACGTCAGGTGGCTCACCGGGTACTCGGGCAGCAACGGAGCGGCACTGGCAGTGGTGGGCAAGCCACCGCTGCTGGCCACCGATGGCAGATACGCTGACCAAGCGACCGAGGAATGCCCCAACGTGTCCGTCGTGGTCACCCGCGATCTGATCGACCAGTTGTTGATGCGGTTGCGCGAGTACTCGGTGTCATCGCTGGTGGTCGACCCCTCATCGATGACGCTGGCCGAGTTTCGGGCCATCGCAGCGCACCCGGCAGTTTTTGGAATCGGAGTGAGGGAAGAACCGGCGCCGGTGGCGAACCTCCGGCAATCCAAGGATCCTCATGAACAGGAGTGCCTGCGGCGCGCCTGCCAGATCTCCTGCGATGCCCTGGAACTGCTGCTGCCCGAGATCGTGGTCGGGGTTTCGGAGTTGGCACTGGCGCGGCGACTTGAATGGCAGATGGGCGAGTTGGGCGCGGACGACCGCTCCTTCGAGACCATCGTCGCCACCGGACCCAACGGCGGCCAACCCCACCATCAACCCGGTCTGCGCGAACTCGCGCCCGGAGATCTGGTGACCGTCGACTTCGGCGCCCTGGTCGAGGGCTACCACGCGGACTGCACCCGGACCTTCATCGTGGATGCCGAACCGGAGCAGTGGCAGCAGGAGATCTACCAGGTTGTGCGGTTGGCGGCGGAGGAGGGCCGTAGCGCAGCGCGGCCGGGCGTTGCCACGAAACAGGTCGATGCCGCCGCCCGTTCCGTCATCACGGAAGCAGGATTCGGGGGCAATTTCGTCCACGGACTCGGCCATGGTGTCGGGCTGGACATCCACGAGGCGCCGATGCTCGGTGCAGCCACGGCCGGTACGCTTGGCAACGCTGTCCCAGTCACGGTCGAGCCGGGGATCTATCTTCCCGGCCAGGGCGGGGTGCGGATCGAAGACACCTGTTTGGTCCGTGATGAGGGACTCGAGATCATGACTGATTTCCCGCGCGATCTCATTCGCGTGGGCTGACTGGAAGGCGCTCATGGCGACCACGAACGACCTCAAGAACGGCCTCGTGCTCAACATCGACGGGCAACTGTGGACCGTCGTCGACTTCCAGCACGTCAAGCCCGGCAAGGGCGGCGCGTTCGTGCGGACGAAGTTGAAGAACGTCCTCAGCGGCAAGGTGGTCGACCGGACGTTCAACGCCGGCGTCAAGGTGGAGACCGCGAACGTCGACAAGCGCACGATGCAATATCTCTACCTCGACGGCACCGACAGGGTGTTCATGGACGTGCAGACCTACGACCAACTCCCGGTGTCTGAGACGGTGGTCGGCGACGCCGCGAACTACCTGCTGGAGAACCAGGAGGCGATCGTCGCTGTGCACGAGGGCACCCCCATTTACATCGAACTGCCGGCGAGCGTCGAGCTGGTCGTCGAATACACCGAGCCCGGACTCCAGGGCGACCGCTCGACCGGCGGGACCAAGCCCGCACGGTTGGAGACCGGCGCGGAGATCGCGGTGCCGCTGTTCCTCAACTCGGGCGAGAAGATCCGGGTCGACACTCGTGACGGGTCATACCTGGGCCGTGCCTAGTGTCGGCACGGAGTAAGGCCCGAAAGCGGGCGCTGGACGTACTCTTCGAGGCCGATCTTCGTGGACGTCCCGCGCAGACGGTTCTCGCGGCCCATCAGGCTGGGGCGACGTCGTCGATGAACCCCTACACGACCGAAATAGTGGATGGCGTGGTCGCGCACAACGCCCGCATCGATGAGTTGATCTCGACCTACGCCGAAGGCTGGACGCTGGCACGAATGCCCGCGGTGGACCGCAACCTTCTGCGCATCGGATGCTGGGAGATTCTCTGGTCCGACGTGCCCGACGCTGTTGCCGTCTCAGAAGCCGTGCAACTGGCGACCAGCCTGTCAACGGACGATTCACCGGCCTACGTGAACGGGGTGCTAGGTCGACTCGTCACGGTCAAGCCGCGTCTGGTGCTCGACTGATTGACCTTCATGCGATGGCCGGTACGGTGGGCGGCGGACCATCTCCGCAACTGGGTCCCTCAGTGGGACGTCGTGCCGGTACGTGCCCCCGGTGGGATTCGAACCCACACTGGCGGGATTTTGAGACCCGTGACTCTGCCGGTTGGTCTACAGGGGCGTGGTGCGCCACTACTGTACCGACGCCCCCCGCGTAGCCTTGCAGGGTGGCCGTTCGGGTGGTTGTCGCTGAGGATGAAGCACTGATCCGCATGGACCTCGTGGAGATGTTGACCGAGGAGGGCTACGAGGTTGTCGGTCAGGCGGCCACCGGCGAGGCCGCCCTCACCTTGGTCAGCCAATTGGCCCCCGAGGTCGTGCTGCTCGACGTACGCATGCCGGTGATGGACGGCATCAGTGCGGCCGAGGCGATTTCTGCCCTCGGGACCACAGCCGTGGTGATGCTCACCGCCTTCAGCCAGCGGGACCTGGTGTCCCGGGCCAGCGACGCCGGAGTGGCCGGTTACCTCGTGAAGCCGGTGTCCGCCGCCGATCTGGTACCCGCGATCGAGGTTGCCTTGGCGCGCTTCGCCGAACGTTCCCAACTCACGGCCCAAGTGGACAACCTGGAGGAGCGGATGGCCGAGCGCAAGGCGATCGAACGCGCGAAGGGTCGTCTGGTGGCCGGCTACGGCATGGATGAGGCCCAGGCCTACTCCTGGCTGCAACGCGAAGCGATGAACCGGCGGATGTCGATGGCCCAGGTCGCGGCGGTGGTCAATGCTGAGACGGAGCCTTAGAACGCGCTCCACTGCCCTTAGTCAGCGGGAACGGAAAAATCGAACACGCCGCCGCTATTTACAACCTGGAAACACGCAGGGCACTATCTTGTCTCCAACCGCTATACACGGCGGATCGACCCACTCTAAGGAGACAACACGTGGCCAAGTCCAAGGTCGTGTTCACGGTGGTGACTCTCGGTACGGTGAGCCTCGCTCTGGCCGCATGCGGCAGCAGCAGCAGTTCCTCGTCGTCGAGCAGCGCATCCGTGGCACCATCCGCTTCCGGCAACGGCACGCTCACCATAGGTACCCTTCTTCCGCAGACCGGCTCGTTGGCCTTCCTCGGGCCGCCGGAATTCGCGGGTGTTGAACTGGCAGTCAAGGAGATCAACGCCAACGGGGGAGTCCTCGGCAAGCCGGTCACTCTGATCAACGGCGACTCCGGCGATACCTCCACCAACATCGCATCGCAGACGGTCGATCGGTTGGTCTCCCAAGGAGCGGACGCCATCATCGGTGCCGCGTCGTCGTCGGTGACCCTCAGTGTCATCGACAAGGTGACCAACGCTGGTGTGGCGATGGTTTCACCTGCCAACACCTCGATCAAACTGAGTGACTACCCCGACAAGGGTCTGTACGCGCGCACCGCCCCGCCGGACACGCTGCAGGGCAAGGTCCTGGCCGACCAGGCGCTGGCCGATGGCAAGCAGAAGGTATGCATCCTGGCTCTCCAGGACGCCTACGGCGAGGGGCTGGCGAACGTCTTCGACGAGACCTTCACCGCCGGCGGTGGCACCGTCAGCGAGAAGATCATCTACGACCCGAAGGCCGCGTCCTTCGAGGCCGAGGTCGGCAAGTGCAAGGCGGCCGGATCTGACGCCATCGTGCTGATCGGCTTCGACGAGTCGAAGAAGATCCTGCAGGAGCTCATCAAGCAGGGCATCGGCCCGCAGCAGAAGCAGCTCTACCTGGTGGACGGCAACCTGTCCAACACCTTGGCCGACGGGCTCCCCGCGGGCATCATGAACGGCGTCAAGGGCACCACCCCCGGCGCCAAGGCCAGTGACGCCTTCAAGGCGCAGCTGGCGACCGTCAACCCGAAGTTGGAGGACTACTCCTACGCCGCGGAGTCGTACGACGCGGCCAACCTGATCGCGCTCGCCGCTATCGCCGGCAAGAACGACTCGGGTGCTTCGATCTCGCAGAACATCCAGGCTGTGAGTGGTGCCAACAACGAGGGTGAGGCCTGCACGACCTTCCAGGCGTGCGCTGCCCTCTTGCAGGCAGGGAAGAAGATCAACTACGAGGGTCAGTCCGGACCCATCAACCTTGATGCGAACGGCAACCCGAGCAGGGCAACGATGGGCGTCTACGTCTTCGGGCCCGACAACAAGTACACGCCGAAGGACTTCGTCACGGCAGACGTTCCCAAGGCAACGGGCGCAAGCGCCAGCAGCAGCTGATTCAAGCGCACTCGCGAGTGGGCCCCCGAACCTCGAGGTTCGGGGGCCCACTCGTTTCCGGCGTCCGGGCAATCGTTCGGCGACGGCCGCTGGCGACTCAGTCGATCAGGTCTTGGCCAGCGTTCCGAGGTAGAGCTCGATGACCTTCGGATCGTTGGCCAGTGCGGCACCGGTGCCCGTGTAGGCGTTGCGGCCCTGATCCAGCACGTACCCGCGATCGACGATCTGCAGGCACCGAGCCGCGTTCTGTTCGACCATGATGATGGTCACGCCCGTCTTGTTGATTTCCTTGACCCGCACGAACGCTTCGTCGGTGAGCACCGGCGACAGCCCCGCGCTGGGCTCGTCCAAGAGCAGCACGGATGGACTCATCATGAGCGCCCGACCCATCGCGACCATCTGCCGCTCACCGCCGGACAGGCTACCCGCGCGTTGTTTGCGGCGGTCCGCCAAAGCCGGGAACAGTCCGGAGACGAACTCGAACCTCTCGGGGAAGACCTTGGGCTGCTGATAGCAGCCCATCTGGAGGTTCTCCTCGATTGTCAAGGAGGGAAACACGTTGTTCGTCTGGGGGACATACCCAATGCCCCGTTCCACGAGGATGTCCGCACGCATGTTGGTGATGTCGTCACCGCCCAAGGTCACGAGTCCGGAACTGACGTGCACCAGCCCGAACAGCGCCTTGATCAACGTCGACTTGCCGGCACCGTTGGGCCCGATGATCCCGACGAGTTCGCCTTCCTTGGCGTACAAGTCAGCACCATTGACGATGTTGACCCCCGGGATGTAACCGGCGACCACCTCGTCCATCCGAACGACGGCGCCCTCGGCACCCTCGATATGTGCGGTCCTGTCGAGGTGCGCGGTGGAGCCGTGATGGGGGTGACGTTGCTGCGCATCGAGGTCGAGTTCGTACTCGAACTCCCCGGCGTTGTCAGGTGAGATGCTCATGGTCGGCTACTCCTGCACCTGGTAGGACAGCGATTCCCCGGTATCGGTGAGCGCCTTGTCGTGGTGGGCTCCGAGGTAGGCGTCGATGACGGCCTGGTTCGCCATGACGGCGTCCGGCGGACCTTCGGCGATGATCCTTCCCTGACTCATGACGACGACCCAGTCGCTGATGTCGCGGACCACGTCCATGTCATGCTCGACGAATACGACGCTCATGCCCTCTTCTCGGAGGTCCTTGATGTGCCGCAGCAGTGACTGCGTGAGGGCCGGGTTCACGCCTGCCATCGGTTCGTCGAGCATGACCAACTCCGGATCACTCATGAGCGCCCGCGCCATCTCCAGCAGCTTACGCTGACCGCCGGAGAGCGAGCCCGCGAAGTCGTCACGCTTGGCGTCCATGGTGAACCGCTTCAGCAGCCCGTCGGCCTTGCCCTCAATGGTCTTCTCCTGGTTGCGCCAGATGCCCGGAATCAGAGCTGAGAAGAAGTGCTCACCCTTCTGACCGGTGGCACCAAGGCACATGTTGTCGATGACGCGCAGCCGACTCAGTGCCTTGGTCAGCTGGAATGTCCGTACCATTCCGAGCCGCGCAACTTTGTATGCCGGGAGTCCACGCAAGCTCTTGCCGTTGAACCACCACTCGCCGTCGTCAGGTTGGTCGAAGCCGGTCAGCAGATTGAAGAAAGTCGTCTTGCCGGCACCGTTGGGCCCCACGAGCGCTGTGATCGCGCCGCGTTGGATCTCCACCCGTTTGACATCGACTGCGGTGAGACCGCCGAAGCGGCGGACGATCCCGTCCGCGACCATGATCGGATCAGGCTTGGCCACCCCAGGTTCGTGTGCCACATCAGCCAGCGCGGCAACGGCGCGACGCTTACCCTCGCCGACGTCCTGAACGGCTGCGGCAGGCTCTGGTGCGGGTGCGTTATCGGGCATCGAGCGCCAACTCCCTCTTGTCGCCGAGGATCCCCTGAGGTCTGTAGATCATAAGCAGCATCAGGGACAAGCCCAGGATCCAGTAGCGGACCTGGCCGACCTGATCGCTCCGGATGAAGGTGATTGTGCCGTCCTGCACGGCGCCGGCCAGGGCCCCGTCGATGAAGACCAGCAGGAACCAGAACACCACGGCACCCAGAACCGGTCCCAGGACCCGACCGGCCCCGCCCAGGATGAGCACCGCCCAGGCGAAGAACGTGAGATCGGTGGAGAAGAAGTCCGGCTGCACCGACTGGAAGGCGACCGCGGCGATGAAACCACCCAGGCAGCCGAGCACGCCACCGAGGATGAGTGACTGCATCTTGTAGAAGTACACGTTCTTCCCGAGGCTGCGAACGGCATCCTCGTCCTCGCGGATCGCCTTGATGACCCGGCCCCAGGGGGAGCGCATCAGCAGCCACACCAGGACGCAGGCAAGCGCGACCAGCACCCACCCCACCGTGACGACCCACAGGTCATTGGCGCTGAGGTCGATGGGGCCGAACTTCAGGTTCTGGGTGTAGGGGGAGTAACTGTAGAACTCGTCCGCGAATGCGTTGATGCCGTCGGAGCCGCCGAACACCTCGCGCAGCGTCACCGAACGCACCAGCAGTCTGATGATCTCGGCGGCCGCGATCGTCACGATCGCGAGATAGTCCG
>CAYMPK010000065.1:0-2856 GCA_964392145.1 uncultured Actinomycetes bacterium
ATCGACCACGTGCAGATCACGATGGCCGAGGACATCGGTATCGGATCGCGAGCCGGCTATTACGACGGCATCGGAGCCGCGAGGGACGTGATCCAGAACCATCTCCTGCAGTTGCTGGCCTTGACTGCGATGGAGGAGCCGCCGTCGTTCTCCTCCAGGGCCGTTCGTCTGGAGAAGGAGAAAGTGTTGTCGTCGGTGGTCCTCCCCAACGACCTCGACAGCCACACCGCCCGCGGACAGTACCTGGCGGGTTGGCAGGGCGGGAAGCAGGTCAAGGGATTCCTCGATGAGGACAACATCCCGGCGTCCTCCACCACCGAGACCTATGCAGCGATCAAACTCGAGGTCGATTCCCGACGTTGGGTGGGGGTGCCGTTCTACCTGCGTGCCGGCAAACGCCTCGGTCGGCGGGTTTCGGAGATCGCGGTGGTCTTCAAGCGGGCCCCCCACTTGCCGTTCCTGAAGACCGACACCGAGGAACTCTCGTCCAACGCGTTGGTCATCCGGGTGCAGCCCGATGAGGGGGTCAGCATCAAGTTCGGATCGAAGGTCCCCGGCACCCAGATGGAGGTGCGCGACGTGACGATGGACTTCGCCTACGGTGACTCGTTCACGGAGAACAGCCCGGAGGCCTACGAACGACTGATCCTCGACGTCCTGCTGGGCGACGCGCCGCTGTTCCCACGCCACGAGGAGGTCGAGATGTCCTGGGAGATCCTCGATCCGATCCTGGACAACTGGGCATCCCACGGAAAGCCCGAGGGGTACCCGCCCGGAACGTGGGGACCGGCCTCCGCCGATGAGATGCTTGCCCGCGACGGCCGCACCTGGAGGCGACCATGACCCTTCGACTTGAGGACACCACGGCGGCTGAGATCGCCTCAGAGATCCGCAAGGAACGCCACCGCCTAGGGGCCGCCGGCACCGGCATGGTCATGACGCTGATGATCATCGCCGATGAGGAGAACCAGAACGACGCCAGCCTTGCCGCGTCCTACTCCGCCGGCGAACACCCCTGCCGCATCCTCACGGTCATCCCCCGACCAGGTCGTGGCGAGTCCCGGTTGGATGCGGCCATCAGCGTGGGCGAGAACGATGGTCCCGGTGAGTTGGTGCGGCTGCGCATGCGCGGGCCCCTGGCGGCCCATGGCTACTCGATCGTGCTACCGCTTCTGCTCTCCGATACCCCGGTCGTGGCGTGGTGGCCGTCGGCCCACCCTGTGCGTCCCTCGGACGATCCGCTGGGGGCGTTGGCCACCCGGCGGATTATCGATACCGCATCGGATGGCCGACCCTTCGCGGCGCTGACCTCGATGAAGTCGAACCTCGTCAGCGGCGACACCGACCTGGCGTGGACCAGGATCACCCCTTGGCGATCGGCCTTGGCTGCGGTGTTGGATCAGCCCTACGACCCGATCATCTCCGCGGAGGTCCGCGGCCAGGCGAATCCCTCGGCACCCCTGCTGCGTACTTGGCTGCAATGGCGCCTGGGCGTCCCGGTGAGCTACCACCGAAGCCGGGGACCGGCGATCACCGATGTCATCCTCAAGACGACTACCGGCGACATCGCCATCCGGCGACCGGACGGTCACCTCGCGACGGTGGAACGAGCAGGGACGGCCGTGAAGGAGTTGTACCTGCCCCGCCGCGACCTCACGGAGTTGATCGCCGAGGAACTGCGCAGACTGGATCCGGACGAGACCTACGAGCAGACGATGGCCCGGCTGGAGACGGACTCGCTGAGTCCGACGGTCGCCTCCCGCTCGCGGGTCCGGGCCCCGGAGTCGCTCAAGTCCACCCGGAAGAAGAAGACGGCGGCAGCCGCCGAGGCCCAGAGCGTCGCCGACAAGACGACGAAGAGACGTCGGACGAGGAAGGCCGCCAGCAGCGCGGATTCGGCGGCAGGTACGGCAACATCCACAGCCTCCCCGCGGCGCGCGCGACGCAATGCCGAACGCACCGCCGACGCCGCTATCGACAACCAGAAGGGCGACGCATGACAGCCGATACCGTGATCGTTCATCCGGATGCCGACACGTTGGCCGCGGCCGTGGCAAGTCGACTCATCACGGGTATCTTGGACGCCCAGTCCCGCCGAGGGGTGGCGCACATTGCACTGACGGGCGGCCGGATCGGCACCGCGACACTGGCAGCCACCCTCGTTTCGGACCCCGCCTACCGGGCGGTGGATTGGGGCAAGGTGGACTTCTGGTGGTCAGACGAGCGGTTCGTCCCTGCCGGAGACACGGACCGCAACGACGCCGCAGCCTTCCGAGTGATGCTCGACAAACTGCCGGTCGACCCGCAGCGGGTGCATCCGATGCCCGAATCAGGTGGCATCTACGGTGACGACGTGGACGCCGCCGCCGCGGGGTACGCGGCCGAGTTGGCCGCCGCTGCCGGTGACGCCGACGGCATCCCGCGCATCGATATCACCATGCTCGGAGTCGGCGAGGACGGTCATGTCGCATCGCTGTTTCCCGGACTGCCCGGCGTACATGCCACCGGGACCGTGATCGCGGTTCGCAACTCCCCCAAGCCGCCACCGATCAGGATCTCCTTCACCATGAGCGTGCTGGACGCCTCGGCAAAGGTCTGGCTGATCGCATCCGGCACCGGCAAGGCAGCTGCCATCAAGGCGGCGCTGCAACCCGAACCAGGACAGGACGAGGTACCTGCCGGGATGGTGAAGGGTACCTACGAGACCCTGGCGCTGCTGGACCGCGATGCCGCTTCGGAACTGACCCTCTAGCGCGCGTTACCGGACCTACAGGTCCTCGCCGCGTACCCGCTGCAGGGCCTCGGCCAGGATCTGATCGCCGTCGCCGGTGGAACGGCGCTCCTTGACGTAGGCCA
>CAYMPK010000065.1:2866-11844 GCA_964392145.1 uncultured Actinomycetes bacterium
CTTGTACGGCTCGATCTTCGGGGGGGTAGGCGGATTTTCCCGATCCCGGCCGGCGGGGTAACCGCAGCTGGGGCAGTCCCAAATCTCCGGGATACTGGCCTCGTCAGCGAAGCTCGGGGTCGTTTCATGGCCGTCGGCGCAGTAGAACGACACGTATCGCCGGGGCGCGGCCTCCCCTCGTTCCGCCTCGCCCATCGGCCCGGCGCCCACCCGGCTACCGCGGATCGCACTTCCTCCAGCCACGACACATCCTCCTTCGTCGATCGATCAGTACCGGGACCGCATGGGGCCTCGCGACTATCCGCGGCGCGGGCCCTCGGCCGGTGTTCAGCCCTTGGCCACGATGATCCCGAGGCCGACGATCGTCGCGCCCCAGACCAGGGCGACAGCGACGGTGATCCGGTCGAGGTTGCGCTCAGCGACGCTCGACCCGCCAACCGACGACGTGACGCCGCCACCGAACATGTCGGAGAGCCCGCCGCCCTTGCCCTTGTGCAACAGCACCAGGGCGATCAGGAGCAGGCTTGAGACGACCAGGATGATCTCAAGCGCGAGAATCATGGAGCCTCCTCAGACGATGCCGGCATGGATGCCGGTGCAGACCGGACCACTCTACATTCGACCTGGTCAGCCTGTGTGCAGACGGTACCTGACCATGGTGACGAATTCGTCCGGATCGAGGGATGCTCCCCCGACCAGACCACCGTCGATATCCGGTTGCGCCATCAACGAGGCCGCGTTGGCGGCCTGCATGGAGCCGCCGTAGAGGATCCGCACGCTGTCCGCCGCTGCGGCGGAGAAGCGCTCGGCGAGCCAACCGCGCACCGCCCCGCAGACCTCCTGGGCATCTTCCGGCGAGGCCGTCAGCCCGGTTCCGATCGCCCATATCGGTTCGTACGCCAGCACGGAGTCGGTGATCTGCTCCTCCGTGAAGTCGACCAGACACTCCTCGAGTTGGTTGAGCACGAACGGCACCTGTTCCCCGGACTCGCGGATCTTGCGGGATTCACCGAACGCGATGATCGGGGTGAGGCCGTGACGCAGTGCCGCGAGCGCCTTCGCGTTCACGGTCGCGTTGTCCTCGTGGTGGTACTCCCGTCGTTCACTGTGGCCGACCACGGCATAGCTGCAGCCCAACTTGCTCAGCATCGAACCGGAGACTTCCCCGGTGTAGGCACCTGAGTCGTGTGCCGAGACATCCTGGGATCCGTACTTGATCTTGATCTTGTCCGCATCCACGAGCACCTGCACCGAACGCAGGTCGGTGAACGGGGTGAGAACCAGAACCTCGCACGCCTCGTAGTCCTCGTCGGTGAGGGCGAACGCCATCCGCTGGACGTGCGCCACCGCCTCGAGGTGATTCAGGTTCATCTTCCAGTTGCCGGCCATCAATGGTTTTCGCTCGACCGCCATGGGTCAGTCCTTCCGAAGCACTGCGATACCCGGCAACGTCTTACCCTCGAGGAACTCGAGGCTCGCACCGCCACCGGTTGAGATATGGGTAACGTCGGCCTCGTCAAGGCCGAACTGTCGATAGGCAGCGGCGGAGTCACCGCCACCGATCACCGTCATGGCATCCAGGTCGGCCACCGCCTGACAGATCGCGAGCGTTCCGGCCGCGAACGGCTCCACCTCGAACACGCCCATCGGGCCGTTCCACACGACGGTGCGGCAGTCCGACAACGCCGCCAGATACAGCTCGACCGTCGCCGGACCGATATCCAGGCCCTTCCACCCCGCTGGGATGCCGTCGTCGACCGTGACGACCTGGGTGGTGGCGTCCGCTGAGATGTCCTGAGCGACGACCACGTCCACCGGCAGGAGCAACTCGACCCCGCGGTCGGCCGCCTCGACGATGAGACTACGGACCGTCTCGAGCTGGTCGGCTTCCAGCAAGGAGTCGCCGACCTCGTGGCCGGCCGCGGCAAGGAACGTGAAGCACATGCCACCGCCGATCAGTAGCTTGTCGACTCTGGGCAGCAGGTTCGTGATCACGCCGAGCTTGTCGGAGACCTTCGAACCGCCCAGGATCACGGCGTAAGGACGCTCGGGGTCGTTGAGTACCCGATCGAACACCGTCGCCTCTTTGAGAACCAAGTAGCCCGCGGCGTGCGGCAGGCGTTCGGCCACATCGGTGACGCTTGCCTGCGCGCGGTGGACCACACCGAAACCGTCGGAGACGTAGGCATCGGCGAGGGCGGCGTACTCGTCGGCCAGCTCGCCCCGCTCACCAGCGTCCTTGGACGTCTCGCGTGGGTCGAACCTGACGTTCTCCAGCAGTCCCACATCACCGTCGGCCAGCGAATCCACCATCGCCTGGGCGGAATCGCCGGTGACATCGCTCGCCGTGGCAACCGGCCTGCCGAGGAGTTCGGAGAGTCGAAGCGCCACCGGTGCCAGACTGAACTGCTCGCTGGGAACCCCCTTGGGCCTGCCCAGGTGGGCGGCCACGATGACCCGCGCCCCGGCATCGGAGAGGGCCTTGATCGTGGGGACGGCAGCGCGGATGCGGCCGTCATCGGTAATGACCCTGCCCTGCTCACCGTCGGCCATCGGGACGTTCAGGTCGGCGCGCAGGAGCACGCGCCGACCCGAAACGTCAAGATCGGCCAGTTCGAAGACCGTCACAGGGAGGCGCCCACGTACCTGGTCAGATCCACCAGCCGGCAGGAGTATCCCCACTCGTTGTCGTACCAGCCCATCACCTTCACGAAATCACCCATCGACTTGGTGAGCAGCCCGTCGAAGGTGCAGGAGGCCGACGAGGTGACGATGTCTGTCGACACGATCGGGTCCTCCGTGTAGACGAGGACCCCCTTCATCGCCCCATCCGCGGCTGCCTTCACAGCGGCGTTGATCTCCTCGGCGGTGGCGCTCTTGTCCAGCAAGAGCGTCAGGTCGGTGGCCGAACCGGTCGGTACCGGAACGCGCATCGCGAATCCGTCGAGACGGCCCTTGAGGCCGGGCAGCACCTCCCCGATCGCCTTCGCGGCGCCGGTGGAGGTCGGGATGATGTTGATGGCCGCCGCGCGACCACGACGGAGGTCCTTGTGCGGGAAGTCCAGCGTCACCTGATCGTTGGTGTACGCGTGGATGGTTGTCATCAGACCCTTGTTGATCCCGAAGGCATCGTCGATGGCCTTCGCCATCGGAGCGAGACAGTTCGTGGTGCACGAGGCATTGGAGATGATGTCGTCCGTCTTGGGGTCATAGTCGCTCTCGTTGACGCCCATCACGATGGTGACGTCCGGCTCCTTGGCGGGAGCCGAGATGAGGACCTTCTTGGCGCCTGCCTCGAGGTGCTTGCGGGCGTCGGAGGCCTTGGTGAAGTGGCCGGTGGACTCGATGACGATGTCCACGCCCAGATCGCCCCAAGGCAGGACACTCGGGTCGCGCTCGGCCAGCGCCCGGATCTCGGTCCCCTCGACGACGATCGAATCATCGGTGTAGGTGACCTCCCGGCCCAGGCGGCCGAGGATGCTGTCGTACTTCAACAGGTGCACCAGGGTTGCGTTGTCGGTCAGGTCGTTGATCGCGACGATCTCGATGTCCTCGCCGACCAACTTGGCGCCCACACGCTCGAGCAATCCGGTGTCGGTGACCGCCCGGTAGTAGTTACGCCCGATTCGCCCGAATCCATTGATGCCAACTCGAATAGTCACGCTGCCAGATCTCCTTAGCCGTGAGTGCCAATCCGGCGCAGAGGTTTCGGCGCCGGTTCCGCTCCCACCCTAGCGCTATTCGCGCCCGCGACGCATTGCCCCGCTGGTCACGGTCCGGTCACTCAGGCGTCGTACATCTCCGGGGTCAGCGCGGCCTCGGTATCGGGTAGGCCCTCGTCGTGGGCCTTCTTGTCTGCCATCGCGAGCAGGCGTCTGATCCGCCCGGCGATCGCGTCCTTCGTCAGCGGCGGATCAGCCTGGGCGCCGAGTTCCTCGAGGCTGGCCTGTTTGTGCTCCAGCCGCAGTTGGCCGGCCTCGGCAAGGTGCTCCGGGACATCGTCGCCGAGGATCTCCAGGGCTCGCTGAACCCGGGCACCGGCAGCGACCGCGGCCCGCGCCGAACGCCTGAGGTTCGCGTCATCGAAGTTCGCCAACCGATTGGCGGTGGCCCGCACCTCCCGCCGCATCCTGCGCTCTTCCCATTCCAACAGCGACTGGTGGGCGCCCAGCCTCGTCAGCATCGCGCTGATGGTGTCGCCATCGCGGATCACCACCCGATCGACACCGCGCACCTCCCTCGACTTGGCGGACATCCCCATCCGACGCGCGGCACCGACGAGCGCCAACGCGGCCTCGGACCCGGGACAGGTGACCTCCAGACTTCCCGAACGACCCGGTTCGGTGAGCGATCCATGGGCCAAGAAGGCGCCGCGCCAGGTGGCCTCGGCGTCGCAGATACCCCCGCCCACCACGCTTGCGGGTAGGCCCCTCACCGGACGTCCGGCCCCGTCGATCAGTCCCGTCTGCCGGGCCAACTGGTTGCCGCCGTCGGCGACCCGAACGACGTATCTCGTTCCTTTGCGGATCCCGGCCGGCTGCACGACCGCGAGTTCGCTGTCGTGGCCATAGATGTCCTTGATGGTCGCGCGGAGCCTGCGGGCTGCAGCCCCGGTGTCGAGCTCGGCTTCCACCACTATCTGACGCCCGACGAGGTGCAGCGCACCGCCGTACCTGAGCATGGCCACGGCCTCAGCCTTGCGGCAGCAGACCTTGGTGACCTCCACCCTGCTCATCTCGTCCTTGACTGCTGATGTCATCGCCATGGACTGATCCTGCCACGCGCCATGATCGCCGAGAACGCTGCGGCCAGCAGATCGGGATCGTGACGGTTCAGCAATGCCCCGGTGTCGTAGTCCTGCGCGGCGACCCGCTCGAACAGTACCCGGGCGCCGAGCCGATCCGCCGCCTGCTCCAAGGCACCTCGATCGCTGACCGCTCGCTCGTCGGCCAACACGACGTCCAGCTCGACACCAGGGTTCTGTTCGGCAAAGACCTCAAGGTACGTATGGGGCGCGAACCCGCGGGTCTCCACCGTCGCCGCACCGATATTGAGGACCATGACCTTGAGCGCCTGGGAGCGGGACACCGCCGCTCTGATCCCCGGGACCTTCAGATGCGGAATCACGCTGGAGAACCACGACCCCGGGCCCAACACGATCAGCTGCGCCTCGTCTATTGCTGCCACTGCGGCATCGCAGGCAGCAGGCTCCGGCGGGCTGATGGACAGACCGACGATCCGCCCGTGTACGGCCTCCACCTCTGTCTGACCCACAACCGTCACCGGCGGGTCGCCGGGGGCCGCGCCGTCAGGAAGCACCTGCGCAACCAACTCCAGTGGTTCCTCCGCGCTGGGAAGCACCCTGCCTCTTGCGCCTAGCAGAGCGGCGACGTAGTCCAACCCGCTCACCAGATCCCCGGTCTCCTGCCACATGGCGGCAATGAGCAGGTTTCCCAGTGCGTGCCCCGCCAGTTCGCCACCGCCGGTGAACCGGTGCTGCAGGACACTGCTCCACGTCCGACCCCAGGAATCCTCCCCGCACAGGGCAGCGAGCGCCATCCGCAAGTCACCCGGCGGGATGATCCCGAACTCCCCCCGCAACCGACCGCTGCTGCCGCCGTCATCGGACACCCCGACGATGGCGGTGATGTTGTCACTCATGCCTCGCAGAGCCCCGAGGCTCACCGAGAGTCCGTGACCTCCACCGAGGGCGACGATGCGCTGACCGCCGGTCCAGGGACGAACCCGGGCGAGGCTACCCATCCGCTACTCCCGCCCCAGGTCGCGGTGCATGACCAGCGTCTCGACGCCGTTCTTCACCAACCGAGCCCCCAGATGCTCGGCCATGGCGACGCTTCGATGCTTGCCGCCGGTGCAGCCGATCGCAATGGTCACGTAGCGCTTGCCCTCCCGCAGATACCCATCGGCGATGAGGTCGAGCAAGGCCGAGTATTGGTCGAGGAATGACCGAGCGTCCTGGTTCCCCACCACGTAGTCGGATACCTCCGCCGAGAGCCCGGTCTTCGCGCGCAGTTCCGGAACCCAGAAGGGATTGGGGAGGAATCGAACGTCGGCGACGAGGTCGGCATCCACCGGCACGCCGTATTTGAATCCGAACGACATCACCGTTGCCCGGAGGCGAGTGTCGCCGGCCACCTCGAAGGCCGCGTCGATCTTTCGCCGGAGGTCGTGCACGGTCAGGGAACTCGTGTCCACCACGAGGTCTGCGGCTGCTCGGATGTCGGCCAGGGTGGCCCGCTCCCGCGCGATCCCGTCCAGCAGCCGACCAGAACCCTGCAACGGGTGCGGCCGACGGTTCGACTCGAACCGGTGAACCAACACTTCGTCACTGGCCTCCAGGAAGAGGATGCGCAGGTTGGTCAGATCAGCGCGCAGGTGGTCGACGACCCCGGCCAACTCCCCGAAAAACCGGCCCGACCGGACGTCTACAACGACGGCCAACCGGTCGATCTCGCCACGAGAGGCGATGGCCGTCAACGTCTCGAGCACCAGCGATGGCGGCAGGTTGTCGACCACGAACCATCCGCGATCCTCCAGGACCCTGGCCGCGGTGGAACGGCCGGCGCCGGACATTCCCGACACCAACAACAGCTCGGGCAACTCACCTGCCTCGGTCACGTGGCACCCTCCTCGAGCACTTCGCCGGTCGTCACGTTGACGGCCGGTCCGGGTCGCTGATCTGCAAGTGCCGCAACTACCGCCTGCGCTGTCGTCTCACCAATTCCCGGCACTGAGGCTACTTCCTCCACGCTGGCCGCGCGAAGTTTGCGGAGCGATCCGAAGGTTCGGAGGAGGGCCTTGCGTCGAACCTCGCCGAGTCCCGGGACGTCGTCGAGCGCGCTGGCCGTCATCCGGGCACTGCGGCGTTGACGGTGGTGACTGATCGCGAACCGATGCGCCTCATCGCGCACACGCTGCAGCAGGTACAGCCCCTGGCTGGTCCTGTCCAGGATCACCGGATCCTCGACGCCGGGAAGCCACACCTCCTCCAATCGTTTGGCCAGCCCGCAGACGGCGATGTCATCGATACCGAGGTCGTCCAGGGCCCGCTGGGCGGCAGCCACCTGCGGACGTCCACCATCCACGACCAGCAGGTTCGGCGGATAGGCGAATTTGCGGCCGGAGCCCTCGCCGGACTCGATGCCCGGATCGGTGTCCTCGTGCCGCTCCTGCAGGTAGCGGGCGAACCTCCTGCTCACCACCTCGTTGATGCCGGCCGTGTCATCCGTCGTGTTGCGGATGTTGAAGCGTCGGTAGTCGGCCTTCTTCGCGATGCCATCCTCGAACACCACCATCGATGCCACCACATCGGTGCCCTGCAGGGTCGACACATCGATGCACTCGATGCGCAAGGGCGCTTCGGCGAGTCCGAGCGCCTGTTGGATCTCGGCCATGGCCTGGCTGCGAACGGTCAGATCGCCGGCTCGGCGCGTCTTGTGCAGCGACAGGGTCTGCGAGGCGTTGTCCGCCAGTTCCGCCATCAGGCCGCGCTTGTCACCGCGCTGCGGCACCTTGATGCTGACCGGCCCGCCACGTCGCTCCTCCAACCACCGCGTGAGCCATGCTCGGTCGGCGGGCGCGGTCGAGACGAGGATCTCCCGCGGCACGTCCTCACCGGACTCGCCGCCGTAGAACTGCTCTAGCAGGTGGTCGATGAGCTGGGCGTCTGAGACATCCTCCACCCTCTCGACAACGAAACCCCGTCGACCTCGGATACGGCCTGCACGCACGTGGAACACCCCCACAGCGGCCTCCAGCTCGTCGCTGGCGAGGGCGAACACATCCGCGTTGGTTCCGTCGCCGAGCACGACGGCGTTGCGTTCGGTCGCGCGGGCCAGGGCCCCGAGATCGTCGCGGAGCCGGGCTGCCCGCTCGTAGTCCTGCACGGCCGCGGCCGCGGTCATCTCAGCTGTCAGACGGGACGTGATCCCGGCAGTTCGGCCGTCCATGAAGGCAACGAAGTCGTCGACGATGGCGCGGTGTTCGTCGGCAGACACCCGACCGACACAGGGGGCGCTGCACTTGTCGATGTAGCCGAGCAGGCAGGGTCGCCCCACCTGACCGGCCCGTCGAAACACACCGCTGGAGCAAGTGCGGACCGGGAAGACCCTTAGCAGGAGATCGACGGTCTCCCGGATGGCCCAGGCGTGCGCGTACGGACCGAAGTAGCGGGTCCCCTTCCGCTTGGCCCCCCGCAACACCGTCACCCGGGGGAATTCCTCGCCCACGGTGACAGCCAGGTACGGATAGGACTTGTCGTCGCGGTAGCGGACGTTGAATCGAGGGTCGTACTCCTTGATCCAGGCGTACTCGAGTTGCAGAGCTTCAACCTCGGTGCCGACTGTTGTCCAATCCACGCTGGCCGCACTTGTAACCATTGCAGCCGTCCTCGGGTGCAGCGTGGTCAGACTCGCGAAGTAGCTGGCCAGCCGACTTCGAAGACTCTTCGCCTTCCCCACGTAGATGACGCGACCGTGGTCATCGAGGAATCGATAGACACCCGGAGCGTCCGGTATGGTGCCCGCCGCCGGCCGGTAGCTGCGCGGATCGGCCATGGCCACAGACTATCCCGACCTGAGCCCCACCCTCTCCCAACCGCATCGCCCTCAAGACTCACGCAGCGTGAGCCTGAGACAGCGTTGCGTGACGTTTATCCCTTGCAGAGTCAAGATTCAATGACAGACGCTGTGGTGTCGCGCACATTCGTGTCTCCAGGCGTGACATCGGAGGCCACGGCCCCCACCTTGGATGGAGCGAATTCCTCGATGATTGGTTTCCCCACCCATGTCCCCCAGCACCACTCGCCGCCGCGCGAGCCTATTCCGGCTGACCGCTGTCGGTGCCTCCTTGATCGCGGCCTCGGCTGTCGTCGGCCTAGCTGGAGCGCCCGCGCAGGCCGCGGTGACACCTGCCCCCGTCGATGCCGCCGCAGCGGCCAAGACTGCCGCCGCGAAGGC
>CAYMPK010000066.1:0-11794 GCA_964392145.1 uncultured Actinomycetes bacterium
TCAATGATGAACACGTAGAAGCACTCCTGGTCAGGCGGCGGGCCGCAGCGGGGATTCGGGCAGAGTCCGCAGGTCGGTGTCAGGTATCACAGTACGGCCGTCGGCTGTGATGTCGGGACGCCAGGCTCCCTTGGGCGGCACCGGATCGAGTCCGCCTGCTTGCCAGGGGTGGCAGCGGCAGACCCGATACCCAGCCAGCAGAAAGCCTTTGAGGGGGCCGTGCCGCTGCAACGACGTCACGGCATAGGCCGAACAGGTGGGATGGAACTTGCACGTGGCGGGCGTCATCGGGCTGATCGCGAGTTGGTAGGCCCTGATGGGGGCGACCAATAGCCAGACCGCGCCGGTGCGCAGCCACCCGAGGACTCTGTGCACGTAGGTCACGACGCTCCCGCTGGGGTGATCGTGCGCACCGAGGTCTCCTGTTGTACGTTGCGTGCCTTGGTAAGGCAGCGTTCCAACGAGGCTGACAACTGCGTCGACGTGGCGTCGGCGGATCCGGGCAGGGCTCGCACGACAACCTTGGATGCGACTTCGTCCCAATCAGCGGCCGAGCCCCGCAGCAGGTGGCGCAACCGGCGAGAGACCCGATGGCGCACCACCGAATTGCCGACCGACTTGCCTACGGCAAGAGCGAAGGTGCACGACGTGGTGGGCTGCTGGTCGATACCAGGCAGAGTGTCGATTCGTGGAAGGTAGTGCACGACGATCAACGGGGACCCACACCGGCGTCCTGATCGGACCGTCGATGTGATGTCAGCAGCTCGACGGAGTCGGCGCTGGGCCGGCAGCACGGTCTAGACCGTGATGGACTCGCGGCCCTTACGCCGCCGAGACGACAAGATCGAGCGCCCGGCCCGGGTACGCATCCGAAGCCGGAATCCGTGCTTCTTGTGACGACGCCGGTTGTTCGGCTGATAGGTGCGCTTGGCCATGGTCAGGTAACTCCGTAGGTAACTTGTGCGATGTCGCGACGACTGCGCCCACCGGGACTCCGGGGGCGGTCCTTGCGAATATGCTACGCCATGCTCCCCCAGCGCCACGAGTCGACCCGAACGCCTACAAGCGGTCCCCGTGGAATGCAAGCCTGACACGCCGGGGTAGTGTCTCCCAGCGTGGGGAATCCGAGGTCACATTCGCTCGATGTGGGGTTGTCGCAGGACTATGGTCCGCGCTACCTTTCCCAAGGTTATCCACAGGTTTCACGACGCTCGATGTCGACGACCAAGGCACGCCACCGCGGCGGCGCCGACACGGTGGTCGATTCCCGTGACGTGTCTGTGACCGAAGTGCAGGTTCGTCCGCCCACCAGCAGGTGAATGTTTGTGAAACATCACACAGAAATGACGGAAACCCTTGGTACCACTAGCTTCTCCACACTTGTGGATACCGATGTGGATGGCCCCTCTCGCGCCCGCGAGGAGGGTCTCATGAGCGACCAGGATCCCGAGCTTTCCGTCGTCTGGGGTGCGGCGCTGGAAGCCCTGAACGAGAATGACGACGTCAACCCCCAGCAGAGCGCGTTCGTGGCCCTCACCCGTCCGATCACCATTGTGGACGACATGGTCATTCTCGCCGCTCCCAACGAATTCACCCGGGATGTTCTGGCTACCCGGCTGGACCCCTATGTTCGAAAAGCCCTCGCCTTGGTGTTGGGACGCGATGTCCGCCTTGCGATCACCGTGGATGCGGAGCAGGCACCGCAGCTCCTCGACGACGAGACCATCGATGACATCGCGGACTCCACGTACGCGGCAACAGCCGGCGCCTCCACACCCAGCGCCGGCGTCGCAGTCGAGCCGGAGTCGCCACCCGCTCGAGACGACGAGCCCCCGCACCCCATCCCCAGGTCAACGGGTCCAGGCCGGCCGCAGTCGGCGACTCCGGCCAAAGCCGACGATGGTCACCGACTGAACCCCAAGTACGTCTTCGACACGTTCGTCATCGGCAGCAGCAACAGATTCGCCCACGCGGCTGCGGTCGCGGTCGCGGAGCAGCCGGCACGGGCCTACAACCCGCTGTTCATCTACGGCGAGTCCGGGCTGGGCAAAACCCACCTGCTGCACGCCATCGGCCACTACAACCGCACCCTGTTCTCGGGTGCCCGGGTGCGCTACATCAGCAGCGAGGAATTCACCAACGAGTTCATCAACTCGATCCGTGACGACCGAAACGACGCCTTTCAGGCGCGATACCGCAATGTCGACGTACTGCTCGTGGATGACATCCAGTTCCTGTCGGGCAAGGTCCAGACGCAGGAGGAGTTCTTCCACACCTTCAACACCCTGCACAATGCGAACAAGCAGATAGTCGTCACCTCTGATCTTCCTCCGAAGAAGCTGCAGGACTTCGAGGACCGCATGCGATCGCGGTTCGAGTGGGGATTGATCACCGACGTGCAGCCGCCCGACCTCGAGACCCGCATCGCCATTCTGCGGAAGAAGAAGCAGCAGGAGGATTTCGAGGTCCCGGAAGGCGCCCTGGAGTACATCGCCTCCCGGATCTCGAGCAATATCCGGGAGTTGGAAGGCGCCCTGATCCGCGTGAAGGCCTACGCGAGTCTGAACCGAGCACCGGTGGACCTGGACATCACCCGCCACGTGCTCGACGGACTCCTGCCCGACCGAACCGGCCCCGAGATCACGGCTGAGGCCATCATGGAGCAGACCGCCCAGTATTTCGGAGTGACGGTCGACGATCTGACAGGTGGCTCCCGCTCCCGCGTACTCGTGACCGCCAGGCAAATCGCCATGTATCTGTGCCGGGAACTCACCGACCTATCGCTACCGAAGATCGGACAGAGTTTCGGCGGGCGCGACCACACGACCGTGATGCACGCTGAACGTAAGATCCGTCAGTTGATGGCCGAACGGCGCAGCTTGTTCAACCAGGTGTCCGACCTGACGAGCCGGATCAAGTCCGAGGCTCGGGTCTGACCACCCGCACGCTCCCCAGTACTCCCTCATGTCGCTCATTGTGACGACTAAAGAACCCTGCGTGATGCCGGAGTGGGTCAGGCGACCGGATCGGTCACCCACATCTGTGGATAACTTGGGGAAACACCGTTGTCAGCGTGGATGTGAACAACAAATCCTGGGGATTACCCGCCATCCCCCTGTGCACACTCACGGTCTGGTTTTCTTGGCATTCACATTAAGCCCCAACACGATGCCCGCCATCCACAGGTCACCGTGCGGGGCGACTCGCCCCATGACCTGCATAAAGACCGGTTATCCACAGAATGCACCGGACCTACTACGACTACTAATCCATTCATTCCTGGAAACACACCCATCTTCAGGCTGTGAAGTTGTCATGCCGCGCGCTTGGATCCATCGTCCGCATGGCACGATGACCTGCAGATGTGGGATGGAACACGTGCGTAGCGACGAAAGCGATCGTGCGATCAGACACCACAGCGACGGAAGTAGGAGCTCACATTGAAGTTGCGAGTCGAGCGCGATGCGCTGGCAGACGCGGTTGCGTGGACTGCGCGCACGTTGCCGAAGAACGCCGGCCCGAGAAGCGGAATCATGCTGGAGGCCGAGAACGACAGCATCACGTTGTCGAGCTCGGATTCCGACGTGTCCGGTCTGGCTCGGGTCGACGCCGCCGTCGAAGCGCCCGGCTCGGTGCTCGTCTCCGGCCGACTCCTTGCCGACATCGCACGGGCGCTGCCAAACGCCCCGGTGACGATCGACATCGACTCCAAGGTCAAGTTGACGTGTCGGCGATCGACCTTCACGTTGCCGCTGCTTCCCACCGAGGACTACCCGCCAATTCCGGAACTGCCGCCGTTCATCGGCAAGGTCTCCGGACCGCAATTCGCCCAGGCGGTTGCCCAGACCCAGATCGCGGCTTCCCGAAACGACGGTGGCCAAGTGGTATTCACCGGTATCCGGCTTGAAGTTGCCGGGGAACTGCTGACGATGGCAGCCACCGATCGGTTCCGGCTCGCCGTCCGGGAGCTTCCCTGGTCCCCGGAGCAGGTCGACGCCGAGGCCTCCGTCATCGTTCCCGGCCGCAGCCTTGCCGAGGCGGCCAGGTCCCTGGGTCACGCCGACGCCATCCGGTTGGCGCTGGGTGATGACGAACGGCTGCTGGGACTCTCCGGGGGCGAACAGCAGTTCACCACCAGACTCCTCGACGGGGAGTACCCCAAGTTCCGCTCCCTGCTGCCGACCAGCTTCTCTACCCATGTACGGGTGGATGTGGTGGAGTTGAGCGAGGCGATCAAGCGGGCAGCCTTGGTGACCGAGCGGAACCACGCGGTACGTCTACACATCACCGAAGGTGAGATCCGCCTCGAGGCGGGCGCCGGTAGTGAGACCGAGTCGGAGGAGTTCGTGGAGGCGCGCCTGGACGGCGAACCGATCAGCATCGCCTTCAATCCGCAGTACCTGCTCGACGGTTTGACCGCACTGGACAAGCCGACCGCCGAGATGCGCTGCAACGAACCGGGCAAGCCGGTGGTGTTCGTCGGCACCGAGGAACCCGCTGGGGACCCGGACGACAGCTATCAGTACCTGCTGATGCCCGTGAGGATCTAGAGCTACCCGACGTGCACCTGTCGTTCTTGGGCCTGGTCGATTTTCGGAGTTACGCGCAGGCGCAGATCGCTCTGGAGCCGGGTGCCACAGTGTTCGTCGGGCTCAACGGCCAGGGCAAGACGAACCTGATTGAGGCCATCGAGTTCCTTGCCACCCAGAGGTCCCACCGTGTGGCCAAGGACACCCCCTTGGTGCGCAGCGGAGCGGAGCGGGCGATCGTCTCCGGTCGGGTCCAGTGGCAGGACCGTGAGCAGTCCGTTGAACTCGAGATCAACGCCACGGGTGCAAACCGGGCGCGGGTTGCCGGGGCGCCGCGACGTCCCAGGGACGCCTTGGGAATCCTGCGCGCAGTGCTGTTCGCACCGGAGGACCTCGCTCTGGTCAAAGGTGATCCGGCCGGGCGGCGGCGCTTCATAGATGACCTCCTGGTGGCGATGACCCCGCGCTACGCGGGCGTCCTGGCTGATCTGGACAGGGTGGTCAAACAGCGTTCGGCGCTGCTGAAATCGGCAGTCGCCGCCCGTAGGCGGGGGAGCTCCAACACCGGTGTGAGCGACACCCTAGCGGTGTGGAATGACCAGTTGGCGAATCTGGGTGCGACGATCACCGCGGAACGGTTGCGGATCCTTGCACTGCTCGCCGACCCGCTGGCACAGTCCTACGAGGCTGTCGCGCCTGGCAGCGCTCCCGCGGCGGTGGGGTACGCATCGAGTTGGTGGGCTGCGTCCGATGTGACCACCGCATCGACACCAACCCCGGGGCTGAACGATCTGCGAGAGGCGCTGCTGACTGCCATGGCCGCGCGGGAACGAGAGGAACTCGACCGAGGGATGACACTGGTCGGACCGCAGCGCGACGACCTTCGCTTCACATTGGGCGACCTGCCGGTCAAGGGCTACGCCTCCCACGGGGAATCTTGGTCGGTGGCGTTGGCCCTGCGGCTTGCCTCCTACCGGATCCTGGCGGACGGTCTGGAGAACGGCGGCGATCCGGTGTTGCTGCTCGACGATGTCTTCGCCGAGCTGGACGAGCAGCGTAGGCTGCGGCTGGCAGAGTTGGTAGAGCCCGCAGAGCAGGTTCTGGTCACGGCCGCGGTCGCCGCAGATGTTCCGGCGGCCCTGCGAGGACGGACCCTCTCGGTAGTGCGGAACGGTGAGAGCGAGGTGACGTGACGGAGGACCCGAGCCGTGATCTGGCCAGCAGTCTGCTCGACAAGGCCCGGGGTTCGAAGTCGAGTCGCACCGCTCCGAGCCCACAGCGCCGCAGCGGTGCCAGCTCGGATGGTCCGGTCTATTCGGGGCCGGGACCGGATGATCGTGATCCCGTGTCGGCGGCGCACGCCGTCGACGAGTTGGTGGCGACGCAGGACTGGGAAGAGCGGACGAGGGTCGCGGGTGTGATGGCCAACTGGGATCGGGTCGCTGGACCGGACATCGCAGCACACGTGGTCGCTGAATCCTTCGACGGTGCGGTACTCACCCTGCGGGCCGATTCGACCGCCTGGGCGACCCAGGTGAGACTGCTGATGCCGATGGTGCGCCGACGCGTGGACGCGGAGGTCGGGGAGGGTGTTGTGGCAGACATCGTGGTCAAGGGACCCGATGCGCCGAGGCATAAGGGGGCGTGGCGCGTGAAGGGTCGTGGACCCCGCGACACGTACGGCTGAACACGTCGCCCACCACATGCCTGCGGTGCCCTCTGGTGACGGGCCCTAAGGGTAAACTTCCTGGTATCCGGGAGGGGGTCTCCCTCCCGGGATCGACCAGCAGGTCGACCGCTTTCCGCCAGAGGTTCGCGGACCCTCGATTGCCACCGGAAGGGCCCCCAGACCAGTGTCCTATGACGCCAGCGACATCACCGTCCTCGAAGGACTCGACGCCGTTCGTAAGCGCCCCGGGATGTACATCGGATCGACCGGTGAGCGAGGCCTTCACCACCTGGTCTACGAGGTGGTTGACAACTCCGTGGATGAGGCCCTGGCTGGGTACTGCGACACGATCGAGGTGACCCTGCTTCCCGGCGGCGCGGTGCGGGTGGTCGACAACGGCCGCGGGATCCCGGTGGATATGCACCCGGTGGAGAAGAAGCCCGCCGTGGAGGTCGTCCTGACGGTTCTCCACGCCGGCGGCAAGTTCGGTGGTTCGGGCTACGCGGTGTCCGGTGGTCTTCACGGTGTCGGCGTCTCGGTGGTCAACGCCCTTTCCACCACGCTGGACGTGCGCATTCAGCGCGACGGTTACGTGTGGACGCAGGAGTACGACCACGGCGTCCCGCGGAGTCCGCTGGCCAAGGGTGACACCACTGACGAGTCGGGTACGACGGTCACCTTCTGGGCCGACGCGGACATCTTCGAGACCACCAAGTACGACTTCGACATCCTGGCGCGCCGATTCCAGGAGATGGCCTTCCTCAACCGCGGTCTCACGCTGAAACTGCGCGACGAGCGTGCCGCCGACGAACGTGACGACCGCATCGATGTCGATGCCGAGGATGAGCCTGACGAGAAGTCCGGATTCCGCGAGGTCAGTTACCACTACTCCGGTGGGATCGCCGACTTCGTCAAACACCTGAACGCGACCAAGGGCGCATCCCACCCGAACATCATCTACTTCGAGTCGGAGGACAACGATCGCGGCATCAGCGCAGAGGTCGCGCTGCAGTGGAACTCCGGTTTCGCGGAGTCCGTGTACACCTTCGCAAACACGATCAATACCACCGAGGGCGGCACGCACGAGGAGGGTTTCCGCTCGGCGCTCACCACGCTTGTGAACAAGTACGCCCGCGACTGGGGCGTGCTGAAGGAGAAGGATCCCAACCTTTCGGGAGAGGACATCCGCGAAGGCCTCACAGCGATCGTCTCGGTGAAGTTACGTGAACCGCAGTTCGAGGGTCAGACCAAGACGAAACTCGGCAATACCGAGGCGAAGACGTTCGTGCAGAAGGTGACCAACGAGTACCTGGCCGACTGGTTCGACAAGAATCCAGCCGAGGGCAAGGAGATCGCTCGCAAGGCTCAGCAGGCCTCGGTGGCCAGGGTTGCCGCCCGCAAGGCCCGCGATCTGGCCCGCAACCGCAAGGGGCTGCTGGGTGGGGCGGGACTACCGGGCAAGCTCATCGACTGCTCCAGCAACGATCCGGAGGAGTGCGAGGTATTCATCGTCGAGGGTGATTCCGCCGGCGGTTCGGCCCGTAGCGGCCGCAATCCTGCGACCCAGGCCATCCTGCCTATCCGCGGCAAGATCCTCAACGTGGAGCGGGCACGACTCGACAAGGTGCTGGCCAACAACGAGGTCCAGGCCATGATCTCGGCGCTCGGTACCGGGATCCAGGACGAGTTCAACATCGATCGGTTGCGCTACCACAAACTCGTGCTGATGGCCGACGCCGACGTCGACGGTCAACACATCCGAACCCTGTTGCTCACGTTGCTGTTCCGATTCATGCGCCCCTTACTCGAGGCCGGACACGTCTACCTCGCCATGCCCCCGCTGTACAAGATCAAGTGGTCCAAATCCCCGCCGGAGTACGCCTTTTCCGATCGGGAGCGCGACGCCCTGGTTGAAGCGGGGCTCGCGGCGGGCAAGCGCCTGCCCAAGGAGTCCATCCAGCGCTACAAGGGCCTGGGCGAGATGAACGCCTCCGAGTTGTGGGAAACAACGATGGACCCGGCCAACCGGGTACTGATGCAGGTGACCCTCGACGATGCGGCTCAGGCCGATGAGTTGTTCTCCATGTTGATGGGTGAGGACGTCGAGTCGCGGCGAAAGTTCATCCAGCGCAACGCGAAGGATGTGCGGTTCCTCGATGTCTGACCTCACGATCGAAGCACCGTCTGGCCTTGAAGGATCCACTGATCCGCGTGCCGGTCGGCCCCTGAACCCGGAGGGACAGATGAGCCATGGCTGACGACACCACCACAGACACAGTCTCCGAGGGCGACTTCGGCCCGCACGGCCGGATCGAACCGGTTGAGATTCAAGCCGAGATGCAGAAGTCGTACCTCGACTACGCCATGAGTGTGATCGTGGGCCGGGCGCTCCCGGATGTCACCGACGGCCTGAAGCCGGTGCATCGGCGCGTGCTCTACGCGATGTACGACGGCGGTTACCGTCCGGATCGCGGATACTTCAAGTGCACCCGGGTGATCGGCGATGTGCTGGGCAACTACCACCCCCACGGTGACTCCTCCGTCTACGACGCCCTGGTGCGTCTCGAGCAGCCTTGGTCACTTCGGTACCCGCTGGTCGACGGTCAGGGCAACTTCGGTTCGCCTGGAAACGACCCGGCGGCGGCTCACCGGTACACCGAGTGCCGGATGTCGTCTCTTGCGATGGAGATGGTGCGGGACATCGATGAGGAGACCGTCGATTTCACTCCCAACTACGACGGCCGCACGTTGGAGCCGCTGCTGCTGCCCTCACGGTTCCCGAACCTGTTGGCGAACGGATCCGCGGGGATCGCCGTCGGTATGGCCACCAACATCCCGCCGCACAATTTGCGGGAACTCAACGATGGCGTGCAGTGGGCATTGGCCCACCCGGAGGCGGGCAGGGCGGAGCTCCTCGACGCTCTCATCGAGCGTATTCACGGCCCCGACTTCCCCACCGGGGCATTGATCGTCGGTAAGCGCGGCATCGATGACGCTTACCGGACCGGCCGTGGCTCGGTAGTCCTCAGAGCGGTCATCGAGACAGAGGAGGATTCCCGCGGCCGGACCTGTCTGGTGATCACGGAGTTGCCGTACCAGGTGAACCCGGACAACCTCGCCCTGAAGATCGCCGAGCTCACCGACGCAGGCAAGCTGACCGGCATCGCCGACCTGCGAGATGACTCGTCCGATCGAACCGGTCAGAGGCTGGTGGTGATTCTCAAGCGGGACGCCCAACCGAAGGTCGTGCTGAACCAGTTGTACAAGCACACCCAACTGCAGGACACCTTCGGCTGCAACATGTTGGCCCTCGTCGACGGGGTACCTCGAACTCTGACCCTCGATCAGTTCGTCACCCACTGGATCGGGCACCAGCTCGACGTGATCCAACGTCGGACCAGGTTCCGCCTGCGCAAAGCCGAGGAACGCGCCCACATCCTGTCAGCCCTGTTGAAGGCGCTCGATGCCCTCGACGAGGTAATCGCCCTGATTCGGGCGAGTGCGACCGTTGAGGTCGCCAGGGAGGGCTTGATGGATCTGCTCGATATCGATGAGATCCAGGCAACGGCGATCCTCGACATGCAGCTCCGGCGGCTGGCGGCACTCGAACGGCAGAAGATCATCGATGAGTACGACGAACTGATGCGCCTGATCGCCGATTACAACGACATCCTCGCCAGCGAGGCGCGCCAGCGTTCGATCGTGTCCGAGGAACTCGCCGAGATCGTCGCCAGACACGGCGACGAGCGGCGCACCCGGCTGGTACCGGGGGAGGACCTCGCCAACGACGAGGATCTGATCCCGGTCCGGGAGGTGGTGGTGACGATCACCTCCGACGGCTACGCCAAACGCACCCTCACGGACGCCTACCGCTCACAACGACGGGGTGGGCGCGGCGTCAAGGGTGCTCAGCTGAAGCAGGACGATGTGGTGTCGCAACTGTTCGTCGGTTCGACCCACGACTGGGTTCTGTTCCTCACTACCAAGGGTCGGGTCTACCGCACGAAGGCCTACAACCTTCCCGACCTCGGCCGCGACGCCCGCGGTCAGCATGTGGCGAACATGTTGGCGTTCCAACCGGATGAGCAGATCGCAACGGTGCTGCAGGTGGCCGACTATTCGGCCGCTCAGTACCTCGTGATCGCCACCCGATCGGGGATGGTCAAGAAGACCGCACTCACGGACTTCGACACCAACAGGGTGGGTGGCCTGATTGCCATCAATCTGAAGCCTGACGATGAAGTCATCGCGGCACGCCTCGTGGATGCGACCGACAGTCTGCTGCTCGTCAGTCACAAGGGGATGTCCGTCCGCTTCTCGGCGGCCGACGATGTGCTGCGTCCGATGGGACGGGCGACGGCGGGCGTGATCGGGATGCGTTTCCGGGGTTCCGACGACCTGCTCACGATGGACGTTGTGCGTGAGGGTGCCTACGTCGTCACGGTGACCGACGGCGGGTACGCGAAGCGCACGAACGTCGAGGAGTGGTCGGAGAAGGGTCGCGGTGGTCTGGGCGTCCGTGCCATGCGGCTCGTCGAGGAGCGCGGGAAACTGGTCGGCGCGCTTGTCTGCGACGAGACCGACGAGATCTACGCCATCGCGAGCAACGGTGTGGTGATCCGCACCCGGGTGGCTGAGATCAGGGCAACCGGACGGGACACCATGGGAGTCTCGCTAATGGGCGTCAACGACGACACCACTGTGGTGGCGGTAGCCCGCGGCACCGAGCTATCCGATGACGACGAAGCAGAGGATGCCCAGGATGGCGCGGCCGAGGACGAGGCCCAGGGGCAGGCGCATGACGTGCTGGCGGCCGAGGTTACCGTTGTGCAGGCAGATTCTCGTGCGACGGATGACACGGGCATCGATGGAGGCGAACAGGAATGACGGACACCATGTCAGCGCAGGCGGCAACACCGGAGGACGTGAGCGGACCGCGTCAAGCGCGTCTCCATCTTTCCCGCCTCGATCCGTGGTCGGTGATGAAGACGGCGTTCGTTCTGTCCCTCGGCCTGGCGATCGTGATTATCGTCGCCATCGTGCTGGTTTGGGGCATCCTGGCGGCGCTCGGGGTGTTCAGCAGCGTCAACGACGCGATTCGTTCGGTTGCCGGGGCCAGTAGCTCGGTGCTCGACGTCGAGTCCTTCTTCGGGCTGGGCCGGGTATTCGCCGCGTCGTTGGTACTGGCCGCACTCAACATCGTGTTGTTCACTGCGCTGTCGACCTTGTTCGCGTTCATGTACAACCTCACCGTGCCGTTCACGCGGGGAATCGAGGTCACCCTCAGCGAGGAGTGATCGGCGCCCTTGAGGTAACGTTGGTGCCCGCACGGGCCTATAGCTCAGCCTGGTTAGAGCGCTTCCCTGATAAGGAAGAGGTCAGTGGTTCAAGTCCACTTAGGCCCACATGAAGAAATTATTGATTGTCGCTGCCCTGGCCGCTGTTGGCTACGTCATCTACCGTCAGGTCTCGGCCAACCAGGCCGAGCAGGACCTCTGGACTGAAGCAACGTCGCAACCCGACTTGCGCTAGTCGAGCGCCCCGGGGGCGTAGCTCAACTGGCAGAGCACCGCCTTTGCAAGGCGGGGGTTGAGGG
>CAYMPK010000067.1:0-11738 GCA_964392145.1 uncultured Actinomycetes bacterium
TCGAGTGCTAACCACCATGTTGGCACTCTCCCCCTGAGAGTGCAAGCAGCGGGGTCCCTCTGACCACCATCGCGGCCACCCGCCGGGGTACCCAAAGGCATCGAGGCCCCCACCCGTGAAGGGTGGGGGCCTCGATGACCTAAGTCTGGTGTCTCAGACGAGACGAACCGACTCCGCCTGCGGTCCCTTGGGGCCGTTGACGATCTGGAACTCGACTCGCTGATCCTCTTCGAGGGACTTGTAGCCGTCCATGTCGATGGCGCTGTAGTGCACGAACACGTCGCGCTCGGTGCCATCGACAGAGAGGAAGCCGTAGCCCTTCTCAGAGTTGAACCACTTCACGGTGCCCGAAACGGGTCCGGTGCTCATAACGATATTGCCCTTTGCTTTCGTCTTCGAAGACGGCGAGCGCCGCTCCGGGTCGTACGGCGTAAGTGAATGACCCTGAAGGTGCTGCTCGAACCGATTGACCACACACAAGACTACGGCATACCGACCAGCAAATCGATGACGGCGTCCGCATCTGGGGAGATTACGGCTGTCGGCCCCACTTCACCGACGACGGCGTCCAGGGTCTTCAGACCGTCACCGGTGTTCAGGATCACCGTCTCCGCGTCCGGATCGATCAGACCTTCAGCGAGCAACTTGCGCAATGTCGCGACCACGACACCGCCCGCCGTCTCCGCGAACACGCCTTCCGTCCTCGCCAGCAATCGGATCCCTTCGACGATCTCGGCATCCGTGACATCGGCCACGGCGCCGCCGGTGCGTCGAACGGCATCCAAGGCGTAGGGACCGTCGGCCGGGTTGCCGATGGCTAGCGACTTGGCAATGGTGTCCGGCTTCACCGGACGAACAACATCCCAACCAGCGGAATAGGCCTGCGACACCGGGGAGCACCCGGTCGCCTGAGCCCCGAAGATCCTGGGCTCGGCGCCGCCACCGACGAATCCGAGTGCGGCGAGTTCGCCGAACGCCTTGTCCACCTTGGTGAGCAAGGAACCCGAGGCCACCGGTGACACGACCTGTTCGGGGAGTCGCCAACCCAGCTGTTCAGCGATCTCGTAGCCGACCGACTTGGACCCCTCGGCGTAGTAGGGCCGCAGATTCACATTCACGAAGCCCCAGCCGGTCGTGGCAGCCTCGCCGATCAACTCCGAGCACAACCGATTCACGTCGTCGTAGTTGCCTTCCACCGCCAGGAGCAGCCCGCCATAGGCGGCCGTGGTGACGGTCTTACCCGCTTCGAGGTTGCTGGGGATCACGACAGCGGAACCCATGCCGGCGCGGGCCGCGGCGGCCGCCACGGCGTGGGCAAGGTTGCCCGTCGAGGCACATGCCAGCGTCTGAAGCCCCAACTCGCGGGCGGCAGCCTGCGCGACGGCGACGACCCGGTCCTTGAAGGAGTGGGTCGGATTCCCGGAATCGTCTTTCACCCAGAGTTTGCGCATCCCCAGTTCTGCCGCGAGACGGTCAGCACTGTGCAGGCGGGTCCAGCCGGGGTTGAGGTTCGGCAACAGAGCGGCGTTCACCGGTACCGGCAACAGGCCCGCGTAACGCCACAGGTTCGAGGGTCCCGACTCGATGCTCTCCCGGGTGAGACCGGCGAAGTCGTAGCGGACCTCCAGTGGCCCGAAGCAGTCGC
Source organism: uncultured Actinomycetes bacterium (assembly GCA_964392145.1). Classification (GTDB taxonomy): domain Bacteria; phylum Actinomycetota; class Actinomycetes; order S36-B12; family UBA10799; genus JACJWR01. The sequence goes on from CAYMPK010000067.1 coordinate 1,646, forward strand.
TGCAGGCGTACGCGGCACCGAGATCGAAGGAGGCGCCGCACTCTCGGCAGGTCAGGCAGATCGCATTGCCGAAATCTACGGCGGAAAGAGCGGTGGGGTTGGCAAGTGACATCAGATGGAGGCCTTTCTCCTCATCTACCCTGTCGGACTTCGACGGGTCGGAATTGGCACCGTTTCCCACGGCGGCCTCGTGATGAGTCAGACCGTGGGTGGTTGCCGGGGCTTCGTCGGGCCGTTCCCTCTGCCCCTCTGGATGAGCGGTATTCGGTTATAGGTGACAATCTGACATGGTCGGCTCACCGAGCCGTCATGAAAATCCCGGTAACAATAGCCGAGACGGATCGGCAACTGCAAAGGGGAGGTCGAGTTGCTCCCCCCTGCTGCTGCCCGATGGCTGACCACCCACACTTCCGCAAGCGCGGACTGGCCAGCCTCCCCGGTACGGGACCAAGCGCACGCCCAGGGCGTCAGCGTGGCCGTCGTTCTTCCGGCGCTGAACGAGGCGGCGACGGTGGGCACCATCGTCACGTCGATCATCGACAGCCACACTGGTCCCGGCGGCCTCGTCAGCGAGGTCGTCGTGATCGACTCCGGCTCCACCGACGAAACCGCGGAGGTGGCCACACGTGCGGGGGCCCGAGTCGTGTCCAAGGAGGGTGTGCTGGGGCATCTTCCGGCGGTGGCCGGCAAGGGCGAGGCGATGTGGCGCGGCGTGGCAGCCACAACCTCGGACATCGTCGTCTTCGTCGATGCCGACCTGCAATCGTTCACACCCGACTACATAAACGCGCTGGTCGGCCCGCTTCTCGCTGACCCTGAGATCCAACTCGTGAAGGCCATCTATGAGCGCCCCCTGGTAGCCGGTGAGCACGTGGTTCCCGCCGGCGGGGGCCGGGTGACCGAACTCGTGGCCCGACCACTGCTCAACCAGTTCTGGCCGGATCTGACCGCCGTGGTGCAACCCCTAGCTGGTGAGTACGCCGCCAGAAGGTCGCTGTTGGAGTGCTTGCCCTTCCCCTGCGGTTACGGCGTCGAGTTCGCCTTGATGGTGGACACCTACGAGCGCCACGGCCTTAAGGCATTGGCGCAGGTGGACCTAGGCGTACGCGTGCACCGTCACCACCTCGATCAGGGGCTCGGGGTAATGGCCTCCGAGATCCTGGCAACGGCCATGCGGCGTGTCCCCGGCGGTGCCACGAACGCGCTCGGGGGTGAGCGGGTTTCCGCGGGTCAACTGACCCAGTTCGAACGCACCCCCGACGGGTATCAGCCCCGCACCCGCGAGTTGTCCACCGAGGAACGGCCCGCCCTGGCCTCGCTCTCCCTACCCTCACCAAGTCCGGCCGGCGGCATCTGAACTCTCCGGTAGCGGCACCCACTGGGCATTGAAGGTGGCGCACAGCAGAAACGTGTAGGTGCCGAAGTACCCAGCGAGCATCGTCAAGATGATCCCCGTCAGGGCCCCGTAGACAGCTTGGTAACTGGGCGCGAACGAGGCGTAGATGGCCAGACCGACGATAAGCAGGGCGATGGCCACGGATGCGAGGGCGGCGCCGGGCACCACCGAGCGCCACGGAGTCCGACTGGAGATGGCGAACCGGACCAATACGAGGAGGATCCCCGCCTGTATCACCAGACCCACCGGAATCGCGACCGCGATGGCCAGCACCCGCCACCAGGTTCCCAGGCTGGGCAGCCACACCATCAGTGCGGCGCAGGCCAGGTAGAGCAATCCCAGGCCGACAACCCCAGCGGCGCCCGCGAAGAAGGCGCGCAAGCGGGCCCGGACGTAGCTCTGGGGTGGCAGGGAGTAGGCCTCCCGAAGTGCCCGCGCCATCCCGTAGGCGGCGTCGGAAACACTCCAGAGAGTCACAGCCAGGGACACGATGAGTCCGATCGACAGAGCGGAGGTGTCTGCTTGGGCCGCCTGCGCAGCCTGAGTTGCCAAAGCGGCGCCGACACTGTTGGGGGACTGCTCGGTGATGCGGGTGACAGCGTCGGAGATGTCCTTGGGATCGACGAACAGACCGAAGATCGTGATCACGGCGATCGTCGCGGGGAAGATCGCGATCACGATCCAGAACGCCACACCTGCGGCGGCCAGGCTGAGGCGGGCAAGGCTCTGGACGTGGATGGTGCGCACGACGATGTCCGCGAAACCCTGGTAGCGCGATGGGATCTTGATGCGCTCGGCCAGTCTGGGGCCTGCCGGATCGGTCATGGCGCAACCCCTCCAGCCGCCGGACTGACGCGGCACACGGACTCGTCCGGCCGGCGACGACGAACCGGCGATCGGGTTCTGCTCAGTTGTCGACGCCGAGGCGTCGGGCCGTACGGGCCCGTTGCCGTGACGAGCGAAGGCGCCGCAGACGTTTGACCAGTAGGGGATCGAAGTCAAGCGCGGCTTCGCTGTCGATCAGCGCGTTGAGCACCTGGTAGTAGCGCGTGGGACTCATATCGAATTGGTCCCTCACGGCTTGTTCCTTCGCACCGGCGAAACGCCACCACGCTCGCTCGAACTCCAAGATGCGGCGATCGCGGTCGGCCAAGGCGGTTGTCACCTCGGACCTCTCGACCTCGGCTGCACTCACACCTGACTCCCTCATCTGGTTGACCGCGCGGGTCTCTGCCCGGCCCCTACATCTTAGGAGTCGCCACCGTCATGCGATGCCGGCGCTTCGGGGCTCGGCGTGTCGCGCGGCGAGTCCGGAGTGGTGGCTGTCGCTTCGGTTGAAGGGTGGTGGCCGCTGCTGCTCGACTTCCCCTGAAGGCCTGAACTGACCTTCGCCCTGACCGACGACACGGCCCGCTCCAACTCCGAGATGACCTTCTCCAACTCCTGCGGGTTGTCGCTCACGTGCGTCCAACCCTCATCGGCACTTGCTGCATCAGAGCTGGCGGACGCCGCCGGCGGCGCCGCGACGGGCGAGGTCGATTCCTGAGCCGACTTCGCCGGTTCGGAGGGGCTCGCATCATCGGCCAGGAAGTTCTGTGCCAGTCCGGCCGTAATCACCGAGAGGAGCGCCACACCGTTGACGAACAGCACGCCCGCCACGAGGCGTCCGCCCCACGTGACCGGGTAGTAGTCCCCATAACCCACAGTGCTGACGGTCTCCGCTGTCCACCACAGGGCACTGGAGAACGACTTGATATTGGCGTTGGGGTTGCGACTCTCGAAGAAGACGACTGCGATGGCAGCCACGACCATCGTCAGGGTCGTCACGTAGAGGGCGTAGGTGCGCGCCCGGTTACCCCTGCGGTCCCCGGTGTTTCGCATCACCTCGAAGACATGACCGACCAACAGGAGTCTCAACGGCGGAAACAGCAAGGCAGCACCTTGCAGAAGATGCCCTCGTATGAAAGCCCAGCGGCTGGGAGCCAAAACGAGGCCGATCAGATAGTCCACCGCGAACACCACCCACGTGAGGGCAATGATCCAACGAGCGAACTGCTCCTCTCCCGGGACCTGCTTGGGCGAGAATTGGATGCCGAGTGCAAACAGGAACAGGGCGCCCATGAGGAACAACGGGTAGGACATCTTCTGCTGGTAGTGGGCGTACCAACTGGAGCGGCTCTCGCGGGACTTCCTGATCCAGCCTGAGAGACCGCCACTGCCCGACTTCGCCATCCGTCCAGGATGCCGTCGGGAACGTCCGCTGGCGTGGAGGCGTGCCGAAGCGACCGACAGCCGAACCAGCAACGCTTGTGGCAGGCTGCGCAGGTGGAGTCCGACGCGGGTCAGGTGTCCGGCGCCCAAGCCCCGATCCGGGCATGGCTACCGATCTGGCTGCTACTGGCGCTGATCTGGGGATCCAGTTTCCTGCTGATGAAATACGGGCTGCAGGCGTTCTCGCCGATCGAGATCGCCCTCGGCCGAACATCGACCGGGCTGCTGGCCGTGCTGGTCTTCGTCTTCCTGGGCCATAAGAAGATGCCCCGCGATCGGGTCGCGTGGCTGCATTGCGCCGTGATCGCGGTATTCCTGTGCATCATCCCGTTCACATTGTTCGCGTGGGCCGAGACGCGGGTGTCGTCCCTACTGGCGGGGCTGTTCAACGCCGGGACTCCCCTGTTCACGGCGCTCGCGGGTCTTGTGATCATGCGCGGGGACAGGGTCGGACCCAATCGGACACTGGGCCTCTTCCTCGGCCTCGCGGGTGTTGTCATCATGTTGTCGTTGGGTGGGCCGATCTCGGGGACGGTGATCGGCTCGTTGGCAGCCGTGGGCGCGACAGCGTGCTACGGCATCGGAATCCAGTGGACCCGACGCTTCCTCGGCCACCGCCCCGAAGGGGCCGAATCGCTGGTGGCGGCGCAACTGCTGATCGCCTCCCTGGGTCTCGCCGTCATCGAGCTGCTCACCAGGACCAGCCCGCCGCAGTGGTCACCGCTACCGGTGGTGTCAGTCGTCCTGCTGGGCGCGCTGGGAACCGGAATCGCCTTCGTCCTGAACTTTCAGGTGATAAAGATTGCCGGGGCGCTGACGTCGTCCACCGTCACCTACGCCACGCCGATCGTGTCTACGGTGCTCGGCATCCTGGTACTCGGCGAAGGGCTGACCTGGAACGAGCCGGTGGGCGCCGCACTCGTGCTGGTCGGAGTTGCCCTCGTCCAGGGTTTCCTCAAGCCCCTGCCCCAGCGGGACCCGAGTCAGTCAGCCGACGCCGTCACCGGCGCTACCTCGGCCCGGCGCTCCCGGTAGCGCACGTCATGGCGACTGGGTCTTGAGTCGATCGTCGGTGTAGTCCTTCGGGAGGAACTGCAGCCACGCCTTGGCCATATTGTCCGTGCCGATCTGCGGCGTCTCCTGATTGCTGTACATCTTGCGCCATTGCAGATCCATCGACTCGTACATCTGAGACAGCTCCGGGATCCAGGGGCTGTCCTTGGCCGCGTCCATGACCGGCTTCCAATCCTTGACGAAGCGATTGGTAACACCCTCATAGGCGGCCTGACGGCTGGGCAACAGGCCGGTGGCGTTTGCCAATCGGGTCTGGGATGCGGCGGAGTTGAGGTAGCCCAGGAAGATGTAGGACGCATCCTTGCTCTTGGAGCCGGCGTAGACGACGTAGTTCTGTCCCCCGACGAGGGAGGCGCCCGCCTGGTCGCCGTTGGGGATCTTGCTCACCGTCAAAGCGTCCGGGTTCTGCTGGAAGACGCCGGTGCTGAGCGCGTCCGACACCGACCACGGGCCATTGATGATGCACGCGACCTTGCCGGCCCGGAAGAGTTGCTGCTGGCTCGTGTAGGGGTTGGCTCCGCTCGGGGCCACCGCCGCCCCGCTGGAGATCAGGTCGAGGGCGGTCTGGTAGCCCGCCACCGAGGGAGCCTCGTTGATCAGCACTTGCTTCTCGGCGACGTCGATCATCTGGCCACCCTGCGAGAGGACGTAGGGCATCGTGAAGTACCCCTGCGGTGGCGCGTACAGGAACGTGGCGCCAACGGCCTTCACTTTCGCAGCTCCGAGCTTCATGTCCTCCCAGGTCCTGGGAACTGGAACTCCGGCCTTCTTCAGCAGCGGCCCGTTGCACAGCAGCGCGGCAGCATCGGTGACCTGCGGCACCCCGAATTGCTGCCCCTGATACTCGTTGGAGGTGAAGGCCAGTTTCAGATAGGCATCGGTGTCCTTGCCCAGCGGCGTCTGATCCAACGGCTGGAGGAACCCCAGCGACGCGAATTCCGCCGTCCAACCTGCCTCGGCCCTCATGACATCGGGCGCCTGGCCGACTTTCGCCGCGTCCTTGTACTTCTCCTTCGCCGTCTCGAAGGCGACGGGCGTGTAGGAGACCTTGATGTTCGGGTAATGCTTCTCGAAGTCCGACACCAGCGCCTTCACGGCCGCGGCTTCCGCCGGCGCAGATGTGTCCCAGAAGGTCACGGTGCCTTTGACGGTGGAAGGATCGACGCTGGCCGTGGTACTCGACGTCACCGTCGCACCGGAACCCGCGCAGCCGCCCAGCAGCAGGCCAACAGGCAGCATCACGGCGACCAGCGCCGAGGACACCCGGGCGTTCCACATACGGCTATCTCCCATTTCCCGGCTCTGGGTCGCGTCGGACTCCCTCGAGGCGAAGCCTGCAGCTCTCCGAACGGTCGCCGACGCCTCAGGTTAGCAACCGGCCCCGGTGCCGATTCCGACCGGCCGAAGCCCCGGCCTGGGCCAGCCAGCGACCTGGAGAGCATAGAATGGTTGACGAGAGAGGGTCGGGCCTGACTTCTTCGAGTGCCCGGCACACTGCATATGGAGACTTGGCACGTAACACTTTTCACCCTCCGTTCGACGAAGGGGGGAAGGTTTCGGAGACGTCGGCGCGTGGTCTCGGGCTATGGCTGGTCGGCCTCAGGGTCGGAGGGTGGCTACCAATACCACGACCAGGTCTGCGACAGTCCTGAAGTGGCCTTGGCCACGGCCCGAGCCGTCATCGCCGAGCTCGGGGGCACCGTGGGATCCACTTCGAACGATTTGACTGGTTCGCAAAGTCGCGAGACAAAACACCCCGCCAGCGGCCACGATGGTCCCGAGGACGGAACCGTCAACCTGACCGATGAGTCCAAGGTGGGGCGATCGGCGAGTGCAGCGGGCGAGTAGGACGGATGTGGAGATGGACGTGGAGGAGCGAACATGACGTTGCGTAAACGTCGCGCTACCGCGACGCTAGCCACTCTCGGCGTCGCCGGGTTGGTGACCGTCTCTGCCGCGGCTTGGGCCGGGGCCAGCCCGTCGGGCCCGTCCTCGGCGAGCGAGCCGGTGTCAGCCAGCAGCCTGGCTTCCCCCACGACAGCCTCGTCAGCGGGCTCCCTGCATGTGACGTTCAGCGCGAAGTTGAACGGTAGCGAACGCAGCGTGACCGGATCCGTCACGAATACCGGCGCCGACGCGCTGGACGGCTTCGAGGTGACAATCCCGTGGTCGTCGACGATCCACGACGCCTCGGCTGGGGTGGCGACCGTAGGACCGAACCTCGTTGTGTCCAGCACCTCCCCGGTGGCAAAGGACGGCCAAGTCTCGTTCAGTTTCCTCACCGGTGCTCTTGGCGTCGACGCCAAGTCAGCGAGTTGCACGGCCACTGCGCCATCTACTGCGACCGTGGCCAGCACGGTCACCGTGGATGAGGGCGCGTCGGCCGTTCCGAGCTCATCTTCACCCGCGGCCTCCTCCACCCCGGCATCCTCGCCCGCGACCGCCACGGAGTCGGCGGCCGAGCCGGCGACCGCTGCGGCCCAGACAGCAGCACCGGAGGCCACCGCGTCCAGCACGCCTGCGGCAGTTGACGCGCAAGCGCTGGCCATCCCGAAGGGGCTCACCCCGACCTCGGTCTGCACCTCGTGCAGCACTGACGCTCTGACCTCGGACAGCTCGTTCCCGGTCGACGTCACGGATTCCTTCACCGACTTCTCGTCGAGCGATGCCTACAGCACGTACTCGACGTACACGTACGACCCCTACACGACGTACACCGACTACTCGAGCTACACGAGTAGTTCCCTGGCCCGTACCGGCGCCGGCGGGACATCGTTGACCATCGCGGTCTGGGGTGCGGTACTCCTCGTCGCCGGCGGGGTGCTGCTCTTCATCACCCGGCAGCGCAAGCGCGGCACCCACCAGGCCTGACCTGCGGAGCCGGCGTCAGGCCAAGTTGAGCCATCCGCTGGCGGTCGGGCTGATCAGGTCGGCCAGTCGAAGGCCGTCCGGCATCCTGGCTGGACCTCGTCGCACCTCTATCCAGTCGGGCTTGAGCGTGACACCGGCAATGACGTCCGGTGAGTACGCGGCCGCCAGGGCCAAGAGGGCAGCGATCCGACTCAGCGGTGTTTGCGGGGGCTGCTGCCTCGCTCGTTCGGCGACCGTCCGCGCCACCCCACCCGAGGGATCTGCCTCGATCGCCGCGATGAGGCCGGACTCCACCTGCTCGAACCATGCCCAGTCCTCGATGAGATAGAGACCCCCCGGCCGCAACCGCGGGAACAGCGTCTCGAAGGAAGCGACGGTCGCAGCGAAGGCGTGCGAGGCGTCGTCGATGATCATGTCGGGAGGTGCCTCTCCGAAGCGTTGCTCGAGGAGTCGAACAAGGGTCTCTCCGTCGGTCTGATCAACACCCCAGCCGAGGGTGGCGGCGGCGGCCAACGGTGATGCATCGAGGAAGCCGGCGAGTTCCTCGGGGATGGCGCTGTTGATGTCGATGGCGACAAGTCCGGCTGGATTCAGTATTGCCAGCAGATACGCCGTGGAAGCACCTCGATCGATGCCGAGTTCGACGATGTTTCCGTGCGCGAACTCGTCTGACAGTTCCAGGTATCGAGCCCCCAACGCGGCTGACTTTCGCACTGGGATCCATCCGGTACGCCACGGTTGTTTCGTGGCGGAGACGAAATCGAACCTGGTCTCTCCGATCAGCACACCATCGGGATATGTCGGGCTCACCCCCTCACCGTATCCGCTGCCCCACCAGCGGTGAGTCCGCGACGGCTGCCGTGGCGCGAAGGGGACTGCCGCACTCACCTGCATGCGCTCCGGGATCTAGCCTGCCGGCGGAGTCCGGGGTAGGGCCCGTTCCGGGCGCGCCCGGTCATAGGGCAACGGCCAGGGAACCTCGTCACCGAGAGTGTGGGCGGCAGCCAGCGGCCAACGGGGTTGCCGCAGCATCACGCGCCCGAGCATTACCGCGTCTGCTTGACCCGAAGCCACCAGGAGCTCGGCCTGCGCGGGCTCGGTGATGAAGCCGACGGCGGTTGCCGGCAAACCCGCCTGGGTGCGCACCTGGTGGGCGAAATCGACTTCATAGGCCGGATAGGGATCCTCGAACTCGCCCGGCTCCAGTCCGCCGGAGGTGCAGTCGATGAGATCGACTCCGCCCTCATTCAACTCCCGAGCCAGGGCTACCGTGTCGGCCACGGTCCAGCCGCCCTCAACCCAGTCAGTGGCGGGCAGCCGCACGAATAGCGGGAGTTGCTCGGGCCAGACCAAACGGACCGCGTCGACGGTCTCTCGCACGACCCGAACACGGTTGTCGAAGGACCCGCCGTAGTCATCGTCACGGACGTTGGTCAACGGGGAGCAGAACTCGTGCAGCAGGTAGCCATGTGCGCCTTGAACCTCGAGGACGTCGAATCCAAGGGCTGCCGCCCGGCCCGCAGCCTCGGCGGTTGCCTGCACGACAGCACGGATGCCGTCTGCGTCCAGTGCGTGCGGCGGCCGCTCGGCCCCGTAGTGGGTCGCAACCGGACCCACCGTCTCCCACCCGCCGGCCGTCAGCGGAACGGTGCCTTCACCTTTGCCCGGCGCATAGGTGGAGGCCTTGCGGCCAGCGTGCGCGATCTGGATACCGATCAATGATCCCTGAGAGTGGGCGAAGTCCACAATCGGCGCCAGGGCCGCCGCCTGTTCGTCGTTCCACAGCCCGAGGTCATCACGGGAGATGCGACCTTCGGGCAGAACAGCCGTCGACTCCACCAGGATCAGCCCGGCCCCGCCGGTGGCCATCGCCCCGTAGTGCACTTGATGCCACTCATTGGCGAGTCCATCCGTCGCCGTGTACTGGCACATGGGGCTGACCCAGGCACGGTTGGGGAACGTTACGCCGCGGACCTGGAGCGGTGTGAACAGGGCGGAGGGCATGATCTCTCCTCACGGTATGCGCGCGCCGGTCGGCCACCGACGACAACCACTAGAGGCTATTGCCGGTCAGCCGGTACCGCGCCGGATATCGGCCGCTGCGTGCGGCGATCCCCGACGGTATCGAGCCGGAGATCGGATTCGAACCGACGACCGCCTGTTTACAAGACAGGTGCTCTACCAGCTGAGCTACTCCGGCAACGGGTCGCACAGTAACCACTCTCGAGCAGGCTGCTGTGCGAGCCCAAGGCTACTGGGGGCCGACCCGCCACCTCGCACGGGCGATGACTCTTGGCGGAAGTCGGCGGGACGCCTGCGCGACGGCCGCCGACTCCCAGAGGTAGTCAGAGTCCTTCTACGCGCACTTCGGCGTGTAGAAGGCCTCGAACTTCGCTTGCGGAATCACCGCAGCGAACGCCTCCGGGGTCATTCCGGCCTCGGTCGCCGCGGCGGTGGACCAGGTCTTGTACGCCTCCGCCG
>CAYMPK010000068.1:0-11727 GCA_964392145.1 uncultured Actinomycetes bacterium
TGCACACCGGGATCGAGAAGAACCTGGAGTACCGCACCTGGACCCAGGGCGTCACGTTCGTGACCCGTATGGACTACCTCTCGCCGATCTTCAACGAGACCGCCTACTGCCTTGGCATCGAGCGGTTGTTGGGGATCACCGACGACGTCCCGGAGCGCGCCACCCTCATCCGGGTCCTGATGATGGAGTTGAACCGCATCTCCTCGCACGCGGTGGCGCTGGCCACGGGCGCGTTGGAACTCGGGGCGTTGACCCCGATGATCTGGGGCTTCCGCGACCGCAACATCGTGCTGAACCTCTTCGAGGAGATCACCGGCCTGCGGATGAACCATGCCTACGTACGTCCGGGCGGGGTCGTCGCCGATCTCCCCGACGGCATGGAGCAGCGCATCGCCGACGCCGTCAAGCAGATGCGGTCCACCTTCAAGGAGACCGTGGACATGCTGGTGGGCAACGGGATCTGGGTCGAGCGCACCCAGAATGTCGGGTATCTCGACCTGACCGGCTGTGCGGCGATGGGCGTTACGGGGCCGGTGCTGAGGTCGACCGGCCTGCCCTGGGACCTGCGGAAGGCGGCGCCGTACTGCGGCTACGAGACCTTTGAGTTCGAGGTGCCCACCCGTGATACCGCCGACTGCTACGGACGCTTCCTCATCCGGCTCGACGAGATGGTGCAGTCGCTGAACATCATCGAGCAAGTGCTGGATCGGCTCCGCCCGGGTCCGGTGATGGTGGCGGACAAGCGCATCGCCTGGCCGGCCCAGTTGGCGTTGGGCGGGGACGGCCTGGGCAACTCCCTCGGCCATATCCGGGAGATCATGGGCACCTCCATGGAAGCCCTCATCCACCACTTCAAGTTGGTCACGGAGGGCTTCCGGGTCCCAGTCGGCCAGGTGTACTCCGCGGTCGAATCCCCGCGCGGCGAACTCGGAGTCCATATCGTCAGCGACGGCGGCACCCGGCCCTACCGGGTGCACTTCCGCGATCCGTCCTTCACCAACCTCCAGTCCATCTCCGCGATGTCCGAAGGTGGCATGCTCTCCGATGTCATCGCGTCCGTTGCCAGCATCGATCCCGTGTTCGGCGGAGTCGACCGCTGACCGCGGTCGAGAGGAAGGATCGGCACCTGACCATGGCGCTCACGGAAACCACCCGAGAAGAGATGCGTGAGATCATCGCGCGCTACCCGGACCCGCGTTCGGCCCTGCTGCCGATGCTGCATCTGGTGCAGTCCGAGGAGGGGCACGTCAGTCCCGATGGGATCGCGATGTGTGCCGAAGAGGTCGGTCTGACTTCTGCCGAGGTGGCCGCGGTCGCGACCTTCTACACGATGTACAAGCGTCACGATGTGGGCGAGTACCACATCGGGGTGTGCATCAATCCCGGCTGCGGAATCCTCGGCGGGGATGAGATCTGGCGGGTCGCCACCGAGGAACTGGGTATCGGTCACGATGAGACCACCCCCGACGGCAAGTTCTCCCTCGAACGGATCGAATGCCAGGCCGCCTGCACCCACGCCCCAGTCGTCACGGCGAACTGGGAGTACCTCGACGACCAGACCCCCGCTTCGGTGCGCGAAGTCATCGCGCGGCTCCGCGAGGGTGAGCCCGTGCAGGCCACCCGTGGACCGCAGATCAGGACTTTCCGCGACACCGAGCGGACCCTTGCCGGCTTTGACGATGGGCTGGCAGATGCCCACAGCATCGATGACAAGATGCTGGTCGGGCTGAAAGTGGCCAGGGAGCGCGGGATGAGCGCGCCACCGCCACCAGAGGGAGGGAGTCACTGACATGGGACTGACCCCCGTCCTTACCGAGAACTGGGACGACCCCGCCAACTGGACAGTCGCCGGCTACCGCAGCCACGGCGGCTACGCGACGCTACCCAAGGCTCTGGGCCAGGAACCCGATGCGATCATCTCAACGATGAAGGACTCCGGATTGCGGGGTCGCGGCGGCGCAGGCTTCCCCACCGGGCTCAAGTGGTCCTTCGTCCCCCAGGGCGATGGCAGGCCCCATTACCTTGTGGTCAACGCCGACGAGAGTGAGCCCGGAGCCTGCAAGGACATACCGTTGATGCTGGCCAACCCACAGGCACTCATCGAAGGCATCGCCATCACCTGTTATGCGATACGTTCGAACCACGCCTTCATCTACATCCGTGGTGAGGTGCCGCAGGTCATCCGCCGGGTCGAGGCCGCTGTGAGGCAGGCGTACGAGGCCGGCTTCCTGGGCAAGAACATCCTCGGCAGCGGATTCGACTGCGACGTCGTCGTCCACGCCGGTGCAGGTGCGTACATCTGCGGCGAGGAGACGGCGCTGCTGGACAGCCTGGAGGGTCGCCGTGGGCAACCACGGCTGAAGCCGCCGTTCCCCGCAGTCGCCGGCCTCTACGCCTCCCCGACCGTCGTCAACAACGTGGAGACCATCTCCAACGTTCCCTACATCATCGGCAACGGCTCGGACTGGTTCCGCCAGTTCGGGACCGAGAAGTCACCCGGTTTCAAATTGTTCGCGGTGAGTGGCCATGTCGCCAACCCGGGCATCTACGAGGCTCCGTTGGGGATCACCATGCGGGAGCTGTTGGAGTATGCCGGCGGAATGCGCAATGGCCACGATCTGAAGTTCTGGCTACCGGGAGGTTCATCGGTGCCGCTGCTGACAGCCGAGCATCTGGACCTCCCGCTGACGTACGAGGACATCGCCGCGGCCGGTTCCATGTTGGGCACCGGAACCCCCATGATGTTCGACGAGACCACGTCGGTGGTGCGGGCGATCACGGGTTGGCTCGACTTCTACAAGCACGAGTCGTGCGGTAAGTGCACCCCGTGCCGGGAAGGTACCTATTGGATCAACCAGGTGCTGCACCGGTTCGCCGCCGGAACGGGCACCTCGGAGGACCTCGACACGTTGCAGGATCTGTGCGCACAGATCCTCGGTCGGTCCTTCTGCGCGCTCGGGGATGCTGCGGCGACGCCCTATCCGGCCGCGATGAAGTACTTCGCGGACGAGTTCGCCGCCGGAACCCATACGGCCGCAGATGAGTTGTTCGACCCGGTGGCCGCAACAGTGTTCGCGACAGCGGAGGCAAGATGACGACCACATCCGATGCCCCCGGCGCAGTGGTGCCGTCCGACCACATCACCGCGACCATCGACGACATCTCGATCGTGGTGCCCAAGGGCACACTCGTCATCCGTGCTGCGGAGCAGCTCGGCATCGAGATACCGCGCTTCTGCGATCATCCGCTGCTCGAGCCGGTAGCTGCCTGTCGGATGTGCCTGATCGAGATCGAGGGGATGCCCAAACCGCAGCCCGCCTGCGCCATCCCACTCACCGACGGCATGGTGGTGCGCACACAGCAGACTTCGACGGTCGCCGACGTCGCCCAGCGCGGCGTGATGGAGTTCCTGCTCGTCAATCACCCGTTGGACTGCCCGGTGTGCGACAAGGGTGGCGAATGCCCGCTGCAGAACCAGGCCATGACGGCTGGCCGCCCGACCTCCAGATTCGACGGCACCAAGCGCACCTTCCCCAAGCCCATCAACGTCTCCGCCGAGATCCTGCTGGATCGGGAGCGTTGCGTCTCCTGCGCCCGCTGCACCAGGTTCGCCGACGAGATCGCCGGTGACGCGCTCATCGACCTGCTCGAACGCGGCGCAAAGCAGCAGGTCGGAACCGCATCCGATGTTCCGTTCGACTCCTATTTCTCCGGCAATACCGTGCAGATCTGCCCGGTCGGTGCCCTGACGAGTGCGGGCTACCGCTTCCGGTCGAGGCCGTTCGACCTCGTCAGCACGCCGACCGCGTGCGAGCACTGCGCCGCTGGCTGCGCCTTGCGAACCGATGCCCGGCGGGGCGTGGTGATGCGACGACTGGCCGGCGACGACCCGAACGTGAACTCGGAGTGGAACTGCGACAAGGGACGTTTCGCGTTCACCTATCTGTCCTCGGGCCGACTGACGACGCCGCTCATCCGGGAGGACTCAGGCGAATTGCGGCCAGCCTCGTGGCCGGAGGCGATCGGCCTGGTCGCGGAGCGGTTGGCGGAGGCCACCGGGGCGTCCGCGGTGCTCACGGGTGGACGGTTGACCCGCGAGGATGCCTACGCCTACGCGAAGTTCGCGAGGGTGGCGCTGGAATCCGACGACATCGACTTCCGTGCCCGACCCACCTCCGCCGAGGAGGCGTCGTTCCTCGCCGCCAGGGTGGCCGGCAGGGGTCTGGGGGTCAGCTACTCCGACATCGACACGGCACCCGTGGTGGTGTTGGTCGGTTTTGAGCCCGAGGAGGAGTCGCCGATCGTCTTCCTGCGCCTCCGTCGCGCTGTCGACAAGGGCAACCTGAAGGTGGTGGCACTCGCCGCCTGGAACAGCCCCGGCTTTCGCAAGACCTCGGCCACGTTCATCGAGACCATACCCGGGGACGAACCGGCGACGCTGGCAGGTTTGGCCGACCCGGACACCGCTGGTGATGTGGCGCAATTGCTGCGGACCCCCGGCGCGATCATCCTGGCCGGTGAGCGGCTCGCCACAGTTCCCGGCGGGTTCTCCGCGGCAGTCGCACTGGCTGCCGAGACAGGGGCGGCGTTGGCATGGGTCCCCCGTCGGGCGGGAGAGCGGGGAGCTCTGGACGCGGGGGCGATCGCGGGGTTGCTGCCCGGTGGGCGACCGATCAGCGATCCGGGCGCTCGCGCCGAGGTGGCCGCTGCGTGGGGGCTTGCCCCGGATGCCCTGCCGTCCACCCCTGGCCGCGACCTCGAGCAGATCGTTTCGGTGCTGAACCTGCAGGTGGACGAGATGGAGGCCGCGTCTGAGAACGAAGCGGCGGGAGTGGGCGAGCACGATCAATCCCGGGTGCTCGATTCCGAGGACGACCCCGAGGTCGAAAACGAGTCCGAGCGTGGCGTCGAGGCGCTGGTTCTCGCCGGTCTGCAGGCAGCCGACATGGTCGACCCGGAACGCTTCCGTCGGGCGGCTACCGGCGCCGGATTCGTGGTCCACCTCGCGGCCCATCCCTCGGACGTCACCGAGTTCGCCGATGTCGTTCTGCCGGTGAAGTTGGATGCCGAGCGCGCGGGCTCCTACAGCGACTGGGAGGGCCGGGTCAGGACCTTCGGTCAGGTCTTCCGCGACGCGGGAGGTTTCACCGACGGCCAGGTGCTGGCGCTGATCGCCAACGAGTTGGGTCGCCCCATAGGTTCCGGCGACACCGTGGAGTTCGCCCGTGAGGCGGCTTCGCTGGGGGAGTGGGACGACGTCCGGGTCGAGTTCGACCCGGTGCCCGCGGCCCCGGTCACGGTGGATCCTGACCAAGCGGTGCTCGCCACGTGGCGGCATCTGATCGACGATGGCGCTCTGCAGGCGGGTGAGCCCTACCTCGCCGCGACCGCCCGCCCGGTGGTGGCCCGGATCTGTCCCGCCTTCGCCGAGCGACTGGCGGTCGCCGAGGGTGACGAGGTGACCGTGTCCGCTGAGTCCGGTGCCATCGTGGTTCCGGTGGCGGTGACGGACATGCCCGACCACACGGTCTGGTTGCCAACCAACTCGGGTCCCTCGCGGGTGCACGAGGACCTGCACATGACGGCGGGCGCCGTCGTCCGTGTCACGGCCGGAGGTGCGACATGAATGATCCGGTGACCGCCGCGAGTTTCGGCTCGGATCCGGTGTGGTTGTCCATCGTCAAGGTGCTGGGCCTGTTCGTCCTGCTGGTGCTCATCGTGCTCTTCACGATCTGGTTCGAACGCCGGGTGGTCGGGCGGATGCAGTTGCGCATCGGTCCTAACCGGGCCGGTCCGCTGGGCCTGCTGCAGACCCTCATGGACGGCATCAAATTGGCTCTGAAGGAGGAGATCTTCCCGAAGGCCGCGGACCGCGCTGTGTACATCATCGCGCCGTTGGTGTCAGCCATCTGTGCCTTCATGGCCTTCGCCGTGATCCCGCTCGGGCCGATGGTGTCGATGTTCGGACACTGGACGCCCCTGCAATTGGCGGACTTCCCGGTGGCCGTGCTCTACGTCTTGGCCATCGCCTCGATCGGCGTGTACGGCATCGTCCTGTCCGGCTGGTCGTCGGGCTCCACCTGGTCGCTGCTGGGTTCGCTGCGCTCCAGCGCTCAGGTCATCTCGTACGAGATCGCCATGTCGCTGTCGTTCGTGGCGGTGTTCCTCTTCGCCGGCTCCATGGGCACCTCGGAGATCGTCAACGCCCAGACCAGGCTCTGGTTCGTGATCCTGCTGCTGCCGTCGTTCATGATCTACGTTGTGTCGATGGTCGGTGAGACCAACCGCGCGCCGTTCGACCTGCCTGAGGCGGAGTCCGAACTCACCGGTGGCTTCCATACCGAGTATTCGTCGCTGAAGTTCGCGATGTTCTTCCTGGCCGAGTACATCAACATGGTCACCGTCTCCGCTCTGGCCACCACGCTGTTCCTGGGTGGCTGGCGGGCGCCCTGGCCGATCTCGATCTGGTCGGGGGCGAACGAGGGCTGGTGGCCGTTGTTGTGGTTCCTGCTCAAGGTCTTCGCGTTCATCTTCGTTTTCGTGTGGCTGCGCGGAACACTGCCCCGGATGCGCTACGACCAGTTCATGCAGTTCGGCTGGAAGTTCCTGATCCCGGTGGCGATCCTGTGGATCCTGGTCGTGTCGGTGGCCCGTTACGTCGGCAACCAGCGGGACCTGTCGCTGACCGCGCTGGTCGTCATCTTCGCGATCTGCCTCGGGCTGTTCATCGCGGTGGCATCCTGGATAAACGGCCGTCGGAAGACCGAGTCCACGCCGCCACCGAAGGTGGTCGATGCCTTCGCGGGCGGATACCCGGTGCCTCCGTTGCCGGGTCAGCGGCTCGCCGAGGAGCGACCTCGCGTGACGGTACCGGCCAAGGCAGCAGAATTGCCTGGTAGCGACGATGACGAGGGGGTGGACGATGCCTGAGATGCCACAGGCGGTGAAGGGCTTCGGTATCACCTTCAAGTCCATGTTCAAGAAGGTCGTCACCGTCCAGTACCCCGAAGAGAAGCAGCCGGTGAAGCCGCGCTTCCATGGCCGCCACCAGCTGAACCGTCACCCGGACGGTCTGGAGAAGTGCGTCGGATGCGAACTGTGCGCCTGGGCCTGCCCTGCCGACGCCATCTACGTCGAGGGGGCGCCGAACACCGACGAGGAGCGATTCTCGCCCGGCGAGCGGTACGGCCGGGTGTATCAGATCAACTATCTGCGCTGTATCTTCTGCGGACTGTGCATCGAAGCCTGCCCCACCCGGGCGCTGACGATGACCCACGAGTATGAACTGGCCGATGACAACCGGACGGATCTGATCTACGAGAAGAGTGAGCTGTTGGGCCCGCTGCTGCCGGGGATGGTGGCACCACCCCACGCGATGGTCGAGGGGACGACGGAGAAGGATTACTACACGGGTGAGGTCACCGGGGCCTCAGCAGAGCAGATCGCGGCCGCCCGCGAGGCGAGGAGCGCAACATGAGCGCCAGCAGCCTGCTCGCCGTTGCCAGCACCGGTGAGGCCTGGGTCTTCTGGATCTGCGGCGGTCTTGCCGTCCTCGGGGCGCTGGGGATGATCCTGTCGCGTAAGGCGGTGCACAGCGCGCTGTTCGTGGCGATGACGATGATCAACCTGGCGATCCTCTACATCTCCCTGCAGGCGCCCTTCTTGGGGATGGTGCAGGTCATCGTCTACACCGGCGCGGTGATGATGCTGTTCCTGTTCGTGCTGATGATGGTAGGCGTCGACTCGGCGGACAGCCTTGTGGAGACCATCCGCGGTCAGCGGCTGGCGGCCCTGCTGTTCGGTATCGGATTCGTCGTGTTGGTCGCCGGCGCTGTCATCAAGGGCATCGGGGCGGTGCCCAACGGCAACCTCGATTCGGCCAACAGCCTTTACGGCGGCAACGTCCAGGGGATCGGCGCGCTGGTGTTCACCAGGTACGTGTTCGCGTTCGAGATCACCGCTGCCCTACTCATCACCGCGGCGCTCGGCGCGATGCTGCTTGCCCACCGTGAGCGGCTGAACCCGCAGCAGTCCCAACGCGAGCGCGCCGTGGAGCGGTTCGCCGGGGATGCCTACCCGGGGCCGAAACCTCCGCCCGGGACCTACGCTCGGCACAACGCGGTGGATACGCCCGCGCTGCTTCCCGATGGCACCACGGCGACCGACTCGATCCCGGCCCCGTTGCGCGCCAGGGGCTCGGTACGCAAGGTCAACCCGGAGGACATCGAGGAAGTCTCGGACGTCTCGGCGGGGCGAGCAGTCATGCCCGGCGAGATCTCGGGGAAGGGGGAGTAGGCCGTGACACCCACCTACTACATCGTGCTGTCGGCGATCCTTTTCTCCTTGGGCGCCCTCGGGGTACTTGTGCGTCGCAACGCGATCATCGTGTTCATGTGCGTCGAGATGATGCTCAACGCCAGCAACCTGGCCTTCGTCGCGTTCGCCCGCGCGAACGGCAATCTCGACGGCCAGGCGGTGGCGTTCTTCGTGATGGTCGTGGCCGCCGCCGAAGTCGTGGTCGGCCTCGCGATCATCGTGACCATATTCCGGGTCCGCCGTTCAGCCTCGGTGGACGAGCCCAGTCTGCTTAGGTACTAGGGGCGAACATGGGCTTCTTGGCAGACCAGACACGCATGGAGGCGGTGTGAACGCGACCCTTGCTGCCGCCGCTTCCAGCGAAACCGGCGCGGCCTCTGTGCAGCACCTGGCAACGGCTTCGGGCGTCTTCTCGTACGTATGGGTGATCATCGCCCTGCCACTGCTCGGCTGCGCCGTGCTGCTACTCGGCGGACGACGCACCAACAAGTGGGGCCACCTGCTGGCGATCCTGATGGTGTGGTCGTCCTTCGTGCTCGGCGTCATCATGTTCTTCTCGATGATGGCCAAGCCCAGTGAGGAGCGGGGTGTCCAGCAGACGCTCTACAACTGGTTCACGGTGGGCAACTTCAACGCCTCGTTCGGATTCCAGCTCGATCAGCTATCCATCGTCTTCGTCCTGCTCATCACCGGTGTCGGTGGCCTGATCCACATCTACTCGGTCGGTTATATGGCCGAGGATCCCGAGCGCCGGAAGTTCTTCGCGTTCCTCAACCTGTTCATCGCTGCGATGTTGCTCCTTGTCCTGGCCGACAACTACGCATTGCTCTACTTCGGCTGGGAGGGTGTCGGTCTGGCGTCCTACCTGCTGGTGGGTTTCTGGCAGTACAAGCCGTCGGCCGCCGTGGCCGCGAAGAAGGCCTTCGTGGTCAACCGGGTCGGCGACTTCGGGCTCTCGGTCGCCGTGATGCTGATCTTCTTCACGTTCGGCTCGGTGAGTTTCCCCGAGGTCTTCGACAACGCAGACAAGGCCGACTCGACGATGCTCAACCTCATCGGGATCGCGCTGTTGATCGGCGCCTGTGCGAAATCCGCCCAGTTCCCGTTGCACTCCTGGTTGTTCGACGCAATGGAGGGCCCGACCCCGGTGTCGGCTCTGATCCATGCTGCGACGATGGTCACGGCCGGGGTCTACCTGATCGCCCGCTCCAACCCCATCTTCAACCTCGCCCACGTGGCAACGACCATCGTGATCATCGTCGGCTGTATCAGCCTGCTCGGTGGCGCCATCATCGGAATGGCGCGAGACGAGATCAAGAAGGCGCTGGCGGGCTCGACGATGTCCCAGATCGGGTACATGATCATCGCCGTCGGTCTCGGCCCGGCCGGGTACATCTTCGGCATCTTCCACCTGCTGCTGCACGGCTTCTTCAAGGCCGATCTGTTCCTCGGTGCAGGCTCCGTCATGCATGCGATGAACAACCAGGAGAACATGCGTCGCTACGGCGCGCTCCGGGCGGTGATGGTGGCCACCTTCGTGACCTTCCTCGCCGGTTATCTGGCGATCATGGGTATCTGGCCGTTCGACGGCTTCTACTCGAAGGACAAGATCATCGAGGCCGCCTTCGGCCAGAACATCTTCGTCGGGCTGGTGACGTTGTTCGGCGCCATGCTGACCGGCTTCTACATGACCCGGATCTTCGTGCTCACCTTCCTGGGCAAGGCCCGTTGGGACGACGATGCACATCCCCACGAGTCCCCGTCGGTGATGGTCATCCCGATGGCGATCCTGGCGCTGCTCAGCACGGTCGCCGGCTTCTACCTCGCCTTGAACGGCAAGTTCGAGAACTGGCTCGAGCCGGTTCTCGGATTCACCGAGCACGAGTTGCCCTTCCCGGCGTGGACCTACTCGCTGGCAACCCTGGTGCTGACGCTGATAGCAGTGTTCATCACGGCCAAGCAGTATGCGCGTGATGTGCCGCTGACCGCGCCGCAGCACGTCAGCTTCCTCACCAAGGCGGCCAGGGTCAACCTGTACAGCGACGCGTTCAACGAAGCCGTCTTCATGCGTCCGGGCCAGTACCTGACCCGGTCGATGGTCTGGTTCGACCACGCGGCTGTCGATGGCACGGTGAACGGTGGTGCGGCGACAGTGGGCGGGCTCTCGTCCCGCCTGCGTCGTTGGCAGACGGGCTACGCGCGTACCTACGCGCTGTCCATGCTCGGTGGTGCGGTCCTCGTGATCGGCGCCCTGTTCTTGGTGAGGCTGTGACCATGGACTCTTTTCCCTGGCTGACGGCGCTCGCGCTGGTCCCCCTCGTCGGCGCCATCGTGGTGGCGCTGATGCCGGCGGGTCGAGATGTGCTCGCCAAGAAGGTCGGTCTCGGCTTCGCGATCGTGCCGGTGCTGATGGTGATCGTGATGGGTCTGCTGTTCAAACCCAACGCGACCGAACAGTTCCAGTTCACCGAGAGCGTCCCGTGGATCCGCTCCTTCGGCGTCTCCTACTCCGTCGGCGTCGACGGCATCGCGCTGGTGCTCATAGCGATGTCCGTCATCCTGGTCCCGATCGTGCTGATCGCGGGCTGGCACGAGGGTGACGACTCACTCTCCGGCGCCTCCGTCAAGGGCTACGTCGCGCTGATCCTGGCGCTCGAGACCTGCATCATCCTGGTCTTCAGCGCCACCGACGTCTTCCTCTTCTACGTCTTCTTCGAAGTCATGCTGATCCCGATGTTCTATCTGATCGGGCGGTACGGCGGACCCCAGCGCAGCTACGCCGCGGTCAAGTTCCTGCTGTACAGCCTCCTCGGCGGATTGTTCATGCTGGCGGCGTTGATCGGCCTCTACGTCACGGCAGGCCGCGAACTCGGTGCTGGCACCTTCGACTTCACGGTCCTGAGCCAACTCAACATGGATCCTGGAACGCAGAAGATGCTGTTCCTCGGCTTCTTCTTCGCCTTCGCGGTCAAGGCGCCCATGTTCCCGTTCCACACCTGGTTGCCAGACGCCGCGGCTGAGTCCAAGCCGGGCAGTGCGGTGCTGATGATCGGTGTCCTCGACAAGGTTGGCACGTTCGGCATGATCCGCCTGTGCCTGCCGATCTTCCCCGAAGCGTCTGCCTACTTCGCCCCGGCCATCATTGTGCTCGCGGTCATCGGCATCATCTACGGGGCGCTGCTGGCAATAGGACAGACGGATATCACCCGACTGATCTCCTACACCTCCATCTCGCACTTCGGCTTCATCGTGCTGGGCATCTTCGCGTTCACCACCCAGTCCCAGTCCGGATCGACGCTGTACATGGTCAACCACGGCTTCACGACGGCCGGCATGTTCATCCTGGCCGGGTACCTGATATCCCGCCGCGGCTCCAAGTACATCGCCGACTACGGCGGTGTGTCCAAGGTG
>CAYMPK010000069.1:0-11415 GCA_964392145.1 uncultured Actinomycetes bacterium
GAACCGGCCCGCCGCCGCGGTGCCGGCCGTTTTCCAGGCCCCGGAACCCGCACCTGCGGCTCCGAAGGCTGCCCGGTCCAAGTCTGCATCGGGGGATTCCGGCGATTCCGGGGAGCAGGAGAGCCAACCGTCCGGCAACGACGGTGACACCGGCGCCGGCGCGTCCCGAGCCAGGGTTGACAAGACCGCCGACGACCGGCAGTCCGAGAATGACAACGAGAACGACAACGACGGAGAATCCGGAGATCGCCCGGCCCGTCGCCGTCGCCGCGGAGGTCGCGGCCGTAACCGACGCAAGCCCGACGGTGCCACGGAGGCAACGGCTGAGGACGGTCCGAACGAGACCGCCGAGGCGTCCGCTGACGGTGATGACGCAGATGCCCAACAATCCGGTGAGGGCAACGGCAACCGCGGGAATGAGGGCGAGGCCGAGGGCGGCAACCGACGTCGGCGTCGCCGTCGCCGGCGTGGCTCGGGCGGCGGGGGTAACGCCGAGGGCGCCGACGATCCGCCCAATACCGTCACCAAAGTGCGCGAGCCGCGCAAGGCGAGCGACGAGGTCACAGCCGTCAAGGGTTCGACCCGGCTGGAAGCCAAGAAGCAGCGTCGCCGCGAAGGTCGGGAGACCCGCGGGCGAAGGGCCCCGATCCTGACCGAGGCCGAGTTCCTCTCCCGTCGGGAAGCGGTCGATCGCAGGATGGTGGTCCGTCAACGCGGCGCAATGACCCAGATCGGCGTGCTCGAGGACGAGGTCCTCGTCGAGCACTACGTCTCGTCGGCCGAGACTGGATCGATGATCGGCAATGTGTACCTGGGCAAGGTCCAGAACGTTCTGCCCAGCATGGAAGCGGCCTTCGTCGATATCGGACGGGGTCGTAATGCGGTCCTCTACGCGGGCGAGGTGAACTGGGACGCCGCCGGTATGGAGGGACAGCCGAAACGGATCGAATTGGCGCTCAAGGCCGGGGACGCGGTACTCGTCCAGGTGACGAAGGACCCGATGGGGCACAAGGGCGCGCGTCTGACCAGCCAGATCTCCCTCCCGGGGCGGTTCCTCGTCTACGTTCCCGAGGGCGGCATGACCGGCATCAGTCGCAAGCTTCCGGACAAGGAGCGTTCACGCCTCAAGCGGATTCTGCGTTCGGTCATGCCTGAGGAGGCCGGCGTCATCGTCCGGACCGCGGCCGAAGGGGCGAGCGAAGAGCAACTCAGCAACGACGTCGTTCGGTTGGCAGAGCAATGGGAGAAGATCAAGGCCGCGGCGAACACCGGTTCGGCTCCCAGCCAACTGCGTGCCGAACCGGATCTGGCGATCAAGGTGGTGCGCGACATATTCAACGAGGATTTCGCCGGCATGATCGTCAGCGGTGACGATGCGTACGCCGAGGTCCACGAGTACATCACCATGGTCGCTCCCGACCTGGCGGACCGTCTGCAGAAATGGACCAAGAACGAAGATGTGTTCTCGGCCTTCCGCATCGACGAGCAGTTGTCCAAGGCACTTGATCGCAAGGTGTGGCTACCGTCAGGCGGTTCGCTCGTGATCGACCGGACCGAGGCGATGACTGTGGTGGATGTCAACACCGGGAAGTTCACCGGTAAGGGCGGGAACCTGGAGGAGACCGTCACCAGGAACAACCTCGAGGCGGCCGAGGAGATCGTGCGGCAGCTCCGCCTGCGCGATATCGGCGGCATCATCGTCGTCGACTTCATCGACATGGTGTTGGAGAGCAACCGGGACCTGGTGCTGCGGCGCCTGGTGGAGTGCCTCAGCCGGGATCGGACCAAGCACCAGGTGGCAGAGGTCACCACGTTGGGGCTGGTTCAGATGACCCGCAAACGCATCGGGCAGGGTCTGTTGGAGACCTTCTCGGAGACCTGCGAGGTCTGCAACGGCAGAGGCGTGAAGATCAACACGGAACCGCATGGTCACGGCAGCTCCGATCCGCGGGTCCACCGGACCCGACGCCCGAAGGTGACCGGTCCCATCCCGGGTGCCCCCAAGCAGGAGCCCTCCAAGGTTGAGGAGGGCGGGCACGAGGATGCGACCGCCGACGCCGAGGAAGTCGAGGTGGTCGAGTTGGTGGTGGACGATGCCGGCACGGAGCACTCTGACGGGCCAGCCGTCGACGATGCCGTAGAAGATGTCGCCGAAACAGTTGTCGTCGTCGACGGCGGGTCATCGGAGGTTGCTGAATCGGCCGCCAAGTAGCACCCGCCAGGGTGTCGCGACGCGCTGTGCCGTAGACTCTAGGCCAGTGCCCAGAGCACCTTTGGGCGGCGCTGAACCGCTCGCCCGCCCACACCTACGAAATCAAGGAGTACCCCGGTGTTTGCGATCGTTCGCGCCGGTGGCCGCCAGGAAAAGGTTGCCGTCGGAGACGTTGTTACCGTCGACCGTGTCGACGGCGAGCCCGGCAGCACCCTGACCCTGCCAGCCCTGCTCTTGGTGGATGGTGACAATGTCACGCATTCCCAGTCGGAACTGAAGGATCTGGCGGTCACAGCCGAGGTTCTGGAGCACACCAAGGGACCGAAGATCGACATCCTCAAGTACAAGAACAAGACCGGCTACCGCAAGCGTCAGGGGCACCGTCAGGCTCTGACGAAGCTGCGCGTTACCGGCATCGGAACCGGGAAGTAGTTTTCATGGCTCATAAGAAGGGTGCCTCCAGCACCAGGAACGGACGCGACTCCAACGCCCAGCGTCTCGGGGTCAAGCGCTTCGGCGGCCAGTTGGTGTCTGCCGGCGAGATCATCGTTCGCCAGCGCGGCACGCACTTCCATCCGGGCGTGAATGTGGGTCGCGGTGATGACGACACCCTCTTCGCACTCGTTGATGGCACTGTCGACTTCGGCACCCGCCGGGGGCGTCGGGTCGTCAACATCGTCTCCGTCGGCTAGTTCCGGCCGCGCCCTCGGCGCGTCGGGGATTCCCCATCCGAGGACACCTGCAGGGGAAGTCACATGACCACGTTCGTCGACTCGGCGGTCCTTCGGGCGATCGCCGGCGACGGCGGTAACGGGTGCGCCTCCATTCGCAGCGAGAAGTTCAAACCGCTGGCGGGTCCCGATGGTGGCAACGGTGGACGCGGCGGTGACGTGATCCTGGTGGCCACCAGTGGCACCGCCAGCCTGCTGGATATCTCCCGACATCCCCATCGACGTGCCGGCAACGGAACCGCTGGGCAGGGCAGTAACCGCAACGGGGCAGACGCTGAAGACGTCATCGTCGAAGTACCTGTGGGCACTGTGGTGCGGACCCAGTCGGGCCGGGAACTCGCGGACCTGGCCACGGAGGGCCAGCGGTTCGTGGCGGCCCGGGGCGGTCGCGGCGGCCTGGGAAACGCCGCGCTGGCCAACCGACGACGGCGGGCTCCGGGATTCGCGTTGCTCGGCGAACCCGGCGACGCCGCCGACTTGGTGCTCGAGTTGAAGACGGTGGCCGACATCGGCCTCATCGGCTTCCCCAGCGCCGGGAAGTCGTCCCTGGTCTCAGCCATGAGTGCTGCCAGACCGAAGATCGCCGACTACCCGTTCACCACCCTCGTCCCCAACCTGGGTGTCGTCACGGCAGGAGACACTGTCTTCACGGTGGCGGACGTGCCCGGTCTCATCCCTGGGGCGAGCGAAGGTCGCGGGTTGGGCCTGGAGTTCCTGAAACACGTCGAGCGCTGCGCGGCGCTGGTGCATGTTCTCGATTGCGCCACCCTGGAACCGGGCCGGGATCCGATAACGGACCTGGATGTCATCGAGACCGAGCTCGCCAACTACGGGGATCTCGAGGATCGGCCCCGACTTGTCGTGCTGAACAAGGTCGACATCCCCGAGGCCCACGACCTCGCCGACTTGGTGAAACCGGACCTCCTCGCACGCGGCTATCAGGTATTCGAGGTGTCGGCGGTCAGTCACCGGGGCCTGCGAGAGCTCGCCTTCGCAATGGCGGCACTGGTTCGAGAAGCCAGGGAACGCGCCGCTGCCGAAGAGGTGGCACGGCCGCGTGTGATCATCGAACCGGTGGCCGTGGACGACGGCGGTTTCGAGGTGATAGCGCTGGCGGATGGAGCGTTCCGGGTGCGGGGCGACCGTCCCACCAGGTGGGTCCGTCAGACAGACTTCGGAAATGACCACGCCGTCGCCTACCTCGGCGAACGCCTAGCGCGCCTGGGAGTAGAGGACGAATTGGTGCGCTTGGGTGCCGTCCCGGGCTGCGATGTACTGATCGGACCGCCCGACAACTCGGTGGTATTCGACTGGCAGCCCAGTTGGGTCGACGACGACGATGACGAAGACGGTCACGTGGGGACCGCCGCGGTTGTAGTAGACGAGGCCGAAGCGGCACCCGACGGGGATGGACGGGAGGTCAAGTAATGCGGCCTGAGATCGCCGAAGCCGAACGAGTCGTTGTGAAAATCGGTTCGTCCTCCCTGACCGGCCCCGACGGTGCCCTCGACTACCAGCGGATCGACAACCTCGTGGAGGTGCTCGCCGACCGGGTCGCGCAGGGACAGCAGGTTGTACTCGTCACCAGCGGGGCCGTGGCGGCCGGTATCGTTCCCATGGGGCTCTCCGCAAGGCCCAAGCACCTGCCCACCCAGCAGGCGGCGGCCAGCGTCGGGCAGGGACTCCTGCTCGCCCATTACACGTCCAAATTCCGCAGCCACGGGATCACCGTCGGCCAAGTACTGCTGACCTCCAGCGATCTCACCCGGCGCAGCCACTACTCCAATGCGAAACACACCCTTGAGTGCCTGCTCTCCTTCGATGTGGTGCCGATCGTCAACGAGAACGACACGGTGGCTACCCACACCCACGGGGACAATGATCGGCTCGCGGCCCTGGTGGGTCACCTGATCAAGGCCGATGCGGTGGTACTGCTCTCCGATGTGGATGCCCTGTACGACGGCCCGCCGCAACTGCCGGAGAGCACCGTCGTCGAGCGGGTCAGCGGCATGGCCGACCTGGAGGGTCTCACCCTGGGCGGGGTGGGCAGCGGCGTCGGCAGTGGCGGCATGGCTACGAAGGTCAACGCCGCCATCATCGCGACCTCGGGGGGTATCCCGGTGGTTCTCACCGGAGCGCCGCTGGTCCGCCAAGCGCTGGCAGGGGAGGACGTCGGAACGCTCTTCGAGCCCGCCTTGCGGCCGCTTTCCGCGCGGTACCTGTGGTTGGCCCACGCAACCACCGGTGAGGGTCGCATCGTGTTGGACGACGGCGCGGTCATCGCGGTCGCCAATCGGCGGAAGTCCTTGCTCCCTGCCGGCATCGTGAGGGTAGAGGGCGAGTTCGCGGCGGGCCGGCCGGTCGACCTTGTCGATCTTTCGGGCAATGTCATCGCTCGAGGCTTGTCGGCCTACGACTCGGCCGATCTACCCGCGATGCTCGGGAGATCCACCCGGGAACTGGCCGCTGAGATGGGCCCGGCCTTCGAGCGGGAAGTTGTGCACGTCGACGACCTTGTAGTGCTGCGCAGTCCGCAGAAGGCCTAACCTTGGCCCATGACTGACATGACTCACCCGGCGACGGATGCTGACACGGCCGCAGAGCGGGACGCCGTGTTGACGGTTGCCGCAGCGGCCCGCGAGGCAGCCGCCGACCTTGCGCTGCTCACCCGGGCTGCCAAGGATGAAGCGCTGTTGGCGATGGCGGACGCCCTCGAAACCGAGACCTCCCGCATCGTGACGGCAAACGTGGGGGACGTCGAGCGGGCCCGGGAGTCCGGCACGTCGGAGGCTCTCGTCGACCGGTTGACCTTGGACGCGCCGCGGATCGCGGCGATCGCCGCCGCGCTTCGAAATGTCGCCACGCTGGACGATCCAGTGGGCACGGTCGTGCGTGGCTTCAGACTCCCCAACGGTTTGGACGTGTCACAGGTCCGGGTGCCTTTCGGGGTGGTGGCGATGATCTACGAGGCCCGGCCGAATGTCACCGTCGACGCGGCAGGTCTGTGTCTGAAGAGTGGCAACGCCGCGCTGCTCCGCGGGTCGAGTTCCGCGGCCCACACCAACGAGGTCTTGGTGGCCATCATGCGCGAGGCGCTGACCGGCACGGCAGTGCCGACCGACGCGGTGCAACTGGTGCCGGGAGTCACGCACTCCTCCGCCGAACATCTGATGACGGCGCGCGGATTGGTCGACGTGATCATCCCCCGGGGCGGCGCCGGCCTCATCTCCTCAGTGGTCAACAATTCGACGGTTCCGGTGATAGAGACCGGCGTTGGAAACTGCCACGTATACGTGGATCGGGACGTCGACATCGACCAGGCAGTCGAAGTTCTGGTCAACAGCAAGACGCAGCGGGTGAGCGTCTGCAACGCTGCCGAAACCCTGCTGGTGCATGCCGACGTCGCCGACGAGTTCCTCCCGCCGGCGCTCAAGGCCCTCGCGGACAAAGGCGTCACGGTCCATGGCGATGACCGGATGGCGGAGTACGCGCGGGCGGCCGGTATCGACTTCGTTCCGGCGACCGACGTGGATTGGGTCGATGAGTACTACTCGCTCGATATCGCGGCCGCGATCGTCGACGACCTGCCCGGTGCCGTCCGCCATATCCGCCGCTGGAGTAGCGGGCACACCGAAGCTATTCTCAGCACGTCCGCACCCGCCATCCGGGCTTTCACAGCCGCGGTGGATTCTGCTGCCGTGATGGTCAACGCCTCCACCAGGTTCACCGACGGTGAGGAGTTCGGCTTCGGCGCCGAGATAGGCATCTCCACGCAGAAGCTGCACGCCCGAGGACCCATGGGGCTGCAGGAGCTCACGAGCACCACGTTCATCGTCACCGGCGACGGGCAGACCAGATAGTCCCGCGAGGCGCTATCCTGACTGTCATGTCGATTCTGAGCCTGGTGCTGGCTGCTACCGAAGAGGCGGCCGAGAAGCCCGAGATCAATCCGTACATCTACGGCGCCACGGGACTTGTCGTGCTGCTCGCGCTGCTCTTCCTGGTCACGCGTCTCAACATCGACCGCTGACCGCACGCCGAAGCCCCGTGACTTCCGCGCGGCGCCGGGTAGGCGTGATGGGCGGCACCTTCGATCCGATCCATCAGGGCCACCTCGTTGCGGCGGCCGAGGCCGCCGAGTACTTCTCGCTCTCTGAAGTGGTGTTCGTGCCCACAGGGAATCCCTGGCAGAAGGACCCGACCAGCGTCAGTCCGGCGCAGGACCGGTACCTGATGACCATGCTCGCCACGATGGCGAATCCGACATTCAGGGTTTCCCGGGTGGACATCGACAGGATGGGTCCCACCTACACGGTGGATACCTTGCGCGACCTCGCAGCCGAGTACGGCGACGGCGTGGATTTGTACTTCATCACCGGTGCCGACGCGCTGGCCAGTGTGTTGTCCTGGCAAGACCCGCAGGAGGTGCTTCGGCTCGCCCACCTGGTGGGAGTCACCCGGCCCGGGCACGAGTTGTCGGACCCGGGGCTGCCCCCGGGCAGCGTCTCGTTGATAGAGGTGACGGCTCTTGCCATCTCCTCCTCGGAGTGTCGACAGCGTTGCCGCGAAGGTCATACGATCGACTACCTGGTACCCGAGCCTGTCGCGCAGTACATCGAGAAGTCGGGGTTGTACCGTGACACTCGATGAGACACCCCTCGCGCCGCCGCAGCTTCATCGCGATCGTCATCCTTGCGGTCGTCGTTGCCGGCATGGGTGCTGCCATCTGGCGGGCCAGTTCGGGTAGTCCCGATCCCAATCCGACTCCGACCCTGGTCCCCAGCCCCAGCGGGTCTGGTCCCACCGCTCCAAGCACATCGCCGAGCAGTACCCCAACCTCCGGTCAGGGGCAGCCGACGCTGCTGGTGCAGTTGCGCGACGACTACCTGTCCATGGTGGACTCAGTCCTGATGGGCGTGCAGGGTCCGAAGTCCCAGACCAGCCAGATCTACTTCCCCGCCGACGTCGTGGTCGACCTCAGCAAAGGTCAGTCACGCATCCTGCAGGACACCGGCACCCTGCCCCTGGAGAAGGCCGGCCAGATGGTCTCCGCGCAGTCGGGAAGTTCGGTGGGCGGCACCTTCGCGATGGACCGACTCGCCTTCGCCGGCCTCGTGGACGCGGTCGGCGGGGTCGAACTGAACATCAAAACCCCGGTGGTGGCCAAGGACGGGTACGGCAACGTGCTGACGATCGTGCCGCTGGGTCAACGCACGTTGGACGGGCCCTCGGCGGCCGTCTACGCGATGTACCTGGCCCCCGAGGAGCCGGAGATCAACCGGATCCAGCGGTTCACCGCGGTCTGGAATGCAGTGCTTGCCAAACTGCCGCCGCAGGCTGAGAAGGTGCGTGCCATTCTTGGCAGCCTCGGTGCGCTCGCTCGGTCGACACAACCGGTGGAGGTCGTGGCGGCCTTCCTGACACAGGCCGGCGATGACGTACGGGAGTCGAAACTGCAGACTGGGGTGGCCCCGACCTACCCGGGAAGTCTGGGGCCGTTGCCGATCAGTTGGGTTCAGCCGGGCAAGATGTCCGGCCAGGTGGCTTCGCTATTGCCCTGGGCCGTCACCAGCCCCACCACTGGGCAGCCCCGGGTGCGGGTGCATCAGCAGGGCTCGGTGTTCATCTCTGCCGAGGTCACCAAGGATGCCCTCGTGGCCGGCGGCTACACCTTCGTCTGGGCCGGGCCCACAACCGGGTCCGCCACGCCACTGCCGACCCCCACGGACGGTCCTGCGGTCGCCTCGACGAGTGGCCCCCCAGCGGGCGCTGAGATCGTGGTCGCCACCGAGGCCGACCGAGACCTCGGGGAGGCTGTCGCCAAGGCGACCGGGATCCCCTCGTCCACCATCACCGTCAGCGCAGAACTGAGCCCTGGGGTGCCGGTGACGATCTACCTGCCCGCGACCCTGGCCCCGCCCCCGACCACCGGCGCGGCCACTGTGACATCCTCGACTCCGTGACCGCTTCCGAACGAGCCCTTGAACTGACGACCCTCGCCGCCATCGCCGCAGCCGAGAAGAAGGCGGAGCAGATCGTCGCCATCGATGTCAGCGAACAACTCGCGATCACGGATATCTTCCTGCTCTGCTCGGCGAGCAACGATCGACAGGTGAAGGCGATCGTGGATGCGGTCGAGGCCGCCCTCGATGCGGTGGATGTTGACCCGGTTCGCCGCGAGGGGGAGCGCGACGGGCGCTGGGTGCTTCTGGACTACCTGGATTTCGTCGTGCATGTTCAGCATGTGGAGGAGCGGGCCTTCTACGCGTTGGAGCGGCTGTGGAAGGACTGCCCGACGATCCAGTTGCCTGAGATCGGCGGTGCTGCTCCCGACGATCCGGCCGCGGGCGAGTCGTGACGCGACGGCTGGTGCTCTGGCGGCATGGTCGGACCGCGTGGAACGCCGATCGGCGGTTTCAGGGTCAAGAGGATGTGCCCCTCGATGAGCAGGGTGTTCGACAGGCAGCGGAGGCGGCGCGCCACCTGGCAGTTCTGCCGCCTGATCGAATCATCAGCAGCGACCTGGGTCGCGCCAGGGTCACAGCGGGGGCGCTGGCGGCCATCACCGGACTGGAAGTACACCTGGACGAACGGTTGCGTGAGACGTTCGCCGGCGACTGGCAGGGTTTGTCGCGCGACGAGTTGATCGCTGGGCACGCGGATGACCTGACGCGATGGGCTGCCGGTTCGGATCTGCGCCCTGGTGGCGGGGAACGCCGGAGCGAGGTGGCCGACCGCATGGTGGCCGCGATCACTGAAGCACTGGCTGAGGTTCCCGCCGGCGGCACGCTGGTCGTGGCAACGCACGGGGGTTCCGCCCGGGCGGCCGTCGGCTCCCTGCTCGAGCTACCGATGCCCAACTGGGCGATCCTCGGCGTCTTGACGAACTGCGCCTGGACCGTACTCTCCGAGAGGGTCGGCGATCAGACCGACGATGAAGGTCGCCCGTTGGCCCGTTGGCGGCTGGAGGAGTACAACGCTCGGTCCCTGCCGGAAACAGCGTTCGGCGACGACCAGTAGGGCCGGACCCGAGAGCTGTTTGACGGAATTGGTGGGCCCAGTCGCGGTCGGGCCTGGGCAGGGAACTACTGCGTGATGTAGCCCAGCAGAGTGGCCTTGTCCTCCTCCAGTTGGGCAACGGTCACCCGCACAACGTCTCCGATCGACACGATCCCGTCGAGCTTCTCATCGGCCACCACCGGCACGTGACGGATGCGGCGTTCGGTCATCGTGAGCATGAGGTCATCGGTGGAATCGGCGGCGTCGCAGACCGCGACGGCCGGTGTCATGATGGCGTCGATCCGGGCGTCCACGATGTCTGCGCCCAGCGTGGCGATGGCCCTTACAACGTCCCGCTCTGAGACGATCCCGTCGACCGAGATCCCATCGGCCGACACCACGACCGCGCCAATGTTGTGCTTCGCCAGCACATCGGCGAGCACATCGACCGTCGCATCCGGCGGAACCGTGACCACCGAGTGCCCCTTCTGGTCGAGGATGGTGGAAACCTTCATGGTGTCCTCCCGCGCATAGGTGTTGAGGAAGTACGCACAATGGTGCCCCACCGGAGCCGTCCTGTCACCCGTTGTAGGCGCCGAATTCGGCGAGTCCCCGGGCTCCGGGGTTCGGCGGGGTGGGCAGAGGCGTGCGACTATGGCTGTCATGGTTCCGCCCCTGGTCACCATGCCTTCCAACAGTTCGGAAGTGCCTGTGTTCGCCGTGGTCCTGGCAGTGCTCCTCGTCGGAGCGTTGCTGGGATACGTAGTCAAGTACGTCATCAAACCGAGATCCTCCCTGTCGTTCTCGGCGACGGTGCTCATCGGGATCCTCGGGTCTGCGCTGGGCAGTCTGCTGCCCCTCGCCCTGGCCAGAACCGGGCACACGCCCACCTTCATCCCGCTGATCCTGGGACTGCTGCTGGGCACCACACTGGTCTTCCTGATCGCGGAGCGGATCGCGCGGCCCGCGCCGCCCGATCCCCGGGAGCTGATCGCTGAAGGCGAGTCGACGCAAGTCGAGTTCAAGTCGACGGCGCGCCACAACGTCAGAACCGGTCAGCGTGATGACCGCATCGAGGCGGCCGTTGCAAAGACCGTCGCCGGCTTCCTCAACGCGCGGGGCGGGGCGCTGGTGATTGGGGTCGATGACCAAGGTGACGTGCTTGGCCTGGCCGACGATCTGAAGTACATGAAGCATCCCGATGTCGATCGGTATGAACTGTGGCTCAGCGACTTCCTCACCCGCTGCCTCGGTCCGGCAGCGCTCGCCGAGGTGACGATCTCTTTCCCGGAGGTGGTGGGCGGCCAGGTGTGCCTGATCGTCGCCGCTCCCTCGCGTCGACCGGTCTACCTGCGCCCAGCCAAGAGTGAGGGCGTGCTGTTCTATGCCCGGATCGGAAACTCCACTCGAGAGCTGCCGGTCGACCAAGCCGTGTCCTACTGCGCCGACAGGTTCCCCGCCCGACGGCTTCGC
>CAYMPK010000070.1:0-11277 GCA_964392145.1 uncultured Actinomycetes bacterium
CTTACGATCAGCCTGTCTTGCGTGACCGGCGCGCTGCGAGTTCGTCGGTTACGCCGTCGGGAAGGACGATCTCACCGTCGAGGTTCTCCTGCGGGAACTTGGCCAAGGTGCCGGCGATCTCGCTGCGAACGCGGCCGATCGCGATGCCGAAGACCCCCTGTCCCCCGCGCATGATGTCGATGACCTCGTCCTCCGTGACGCACTCGTAGATGGTTGCGCCGTCGCTCATCAGGGTGATCTCGGACAGGTCCTCGACTCCCCTTTCGCGCAGGTGTTCCACCGCCGTTCGCACGTTCTGGAGGGACACCCCGGTGTCCAGCAGGCGCTTGATGACCCGCAGCACGAGGATGTCCTTGAACGAGTACAACCGTTGGCTGCCCGAACCTGCCGCCGTACGGATGCTGGGTACCAGCAGATTGGTTCGCGCCCAGTAGTCCAGCTGTCGATAGGTGATCCCGGTCGCCGCGCACGCGGTCGCACCGCGGTAGCCGATCTCGTCGCTGTCGGTGTCACTCTCGAACAGGGCAGTCTGTTCCTCATGCCCGCCTGACTCCGACATTCGCTCGTCACCTTTCGTGTCGACGGACCTCGCCCCACTCGCTGGTTTGCCCCTCTCAAGGGCTTCTCACTGGTGGGAACGCTTGCGTTCGCTATCTCACGGCGAGTCGTCTTGCTTTGAAGGCTAGGGAGCCTGACTGAGCCAGTCAATTACATTGGTGGAAGACACAGTAAATAAATCACCAAGATGTAACTCTTACCCTCTAGTTCAGGTTGATGTTTAGCCCTATTCAGGACTGTTTGCCCTGCTCATCGAAGTCCTCCGGGCTCACCGTGTCGAGAAACTCACGGAACGCCTCAACCTCTTGTTCTTCCTCGTCGGGTACCTCTATCCCCGCCTCTTCGAGGACCTCCTGGGCGGAGAAGATGGGTGAGCCGGTTCGCAACGCCAGGGCGATCGCGTCACTGGGCCGGGCACTGACCTCCACGCCCTTGCCCAGATCGATCATCGCGTAGAAGATGCCCTCCTCCAGCGCGGTGATACGCACCGAGACCACATCCCGCTCCAGTGCCATCAAGAGGTCGCGCATCAGGTCATGGGTCAGCGGCCGCGGCGGCGTCACCCCCTGCTGGGCGAAGGCGATGGCCGTTGCCTCCACAGCACCCACCCAGATCGGCAGATAGCGATCGCCGCCCGTCTCCCGAAGCAGCACAAGAGGCTGATTGGACGGCATCTCCACCCGCACTCCGACCACGTCCATGGGCTCCATGGCACAAACTCTACGCAGGTCCTCAGATCTTCGCGATCGTCGCTGCTAGATGCGCCCTAACCAGGGCCGACTGAAGCTCCGCAGCGAGCGTTGCTACCCCCACGGCCGCATCGCGCATTCGCTCGTCGGCGTCGGGGAGCGCCTGCATCGGTGTGGTGACCTGCTCGATCAGCCCGATCTCGCGCTCGGCCGCCAGCCGAATCGCCCGCAGGTGGCGAGGGGTAAGCCCGTAGTCGGCGAGACCAGCGACCGTGCGTGCGATATCCAGGGCATCACGGTCGTACTCCCCCGGAGCGATCAGGCCCTGCTGTTCAGCCTCCTCCAACAGGGCTGACGTCAGGCCACTCGCCCTGAGCAACTCAGCGCGCGACAGCGCCAACGGATCCAGGGACTCTTCGGTCAAGGAGGCGAATCCTGGCCCGGGGCCCTGAGGTGCCTGCGGAGCGGGGTCGTGCAGGTCAGGAGGCTCGAGCCCCCGCTCCATCGCATCGAGATGCTCGCGGATCACCTTCAATGGCAGGAAGTGGTCCCGCTGCACGGTCAGCACGTAGCGCAGCCGATCGCGGTCTTCCGCGGAATAACGCCGATAGCCGGAGGGAGTCCGTATTGGGGTGACCAGTCCCTGCGCCTCTAGAAAACGCACTTTGGAGACGGTCACGTCGGGGAACTCCTCGGTGAGCTCGCCGATCAACGTGCCGATGCCGACCAGGTCGGTCATCCCTGCCCGACACCGCCTGACATGTAGCGGAAGCGGTACTTGCCGATCTGCACCTCGTCGCCGCTGGCCAGCAACGCCTCTGCGACCGGCTGACGATTCACGTAGGTGCCGTTCAGCGAACCCAAGTCGACGATCCGCCAGCCCTCCGGGGTCGCCTGCAGCTCTGCATGCCTTCGCGACACCGTGATGTCGTCCAGGAACACCTGCTGATCTGCCGCCCTTCCGACTCCGACCAGGTCTCCCTGCAGCTCGAAGGCGGTGCCCTCATTGGGCCCGCGATGGACCAGCAGCACGGCGAAGGGTCCGGTACCCACGGGGGACTGCGGTCCGGTCTCGGCGACGCCGACCGCTGTCAGCGCGCCGGTGGCATCCGGATCGACACCTGCGGCTGCCAGGGGGCTGCCGCACTGCGGGCAGAATCGCGCATCGTCCGCCACCGCAGTACCGCAGTTGCTGCACGAACGCATTGGACATTCCTCTCGTTCGTCGTGGTCATCGGTGGGGAAATCGGAGTGGTTGGGATCAGCGAGCGACCGGCTCACGGCCGGGTTACCCCTGTAGTAGTGCCTCGTACCCCGCCGCGTCAAGAATGTCGGCCCCGGCGACGCCTTCTTCGGGGGTGATCTCGATGAGCCAGCCGTCGCCGTAGGGGTCGGAATTGATCGTTTCCGGGGCCGTCTCTACTGCGTCGTTGCGTGCCGTCACCGTGCCCGCCACCGGGGCGTACACCTCACTGACGCTCTTCGTTGATTCGACCTCACCGAAGGCCTGTCCCAGCGTCAACTCGGCACCCAGTTCGGGCAGGGCGACGAAAACGATATCTCCCAGACTGTCCTGGGCGAAGTCCGTGATACCCAATCGGAGGGTGCCATCGGGGCGCTCTTGGATCCATTCGTGCTGTGCGGTGTAGCGGAGGTCTGCGGGAATCATGCGCACTACCCTAGCGGCCCTCCTCGGCCTCAGGCTGACCAGCCGCGGAGGCCACCACGGCCCGCCAGGTCGCCATCAGCGCCCTCGCACGGTTCTCGCTGTCAGCCTCGACCCAGATCCTCACCAGCGCCTCCCCTGGATCAGGGGAAACCAGCACCCAGGCGTTCTCGTCCTCGATTACACGTAGCCCTTCGGTCTCGTCCACTTGTCGATCGGCGGCGGCCAGGCGCACCTCCCGCATGACGGCCCCCTTGCGGGCCCACGCCGTGGGGACGGACTCCCGCAGCAGCACGGTGTTGGGGATTCGCGTGTCGATCTCGCGCAAGGTCAACCGGGTCCGTGCGACCAGACCGAGTATCGCCAGCAACGCCGCCATAGCGTCCGGTGCCGTTCCCACCGAAGGGATGACGAAGCCGCCCTCCGCATCACCGGCCAGGATTACATCGGGACGGTTGCTCGCCACCGCCAGAGCCTGCGGTCCGGTCGGCGTCCAGATGACGTCGACGCCGTGATAGGCGGCAACCTGCTCGGCAACCCGGGTGGTCGTCACGGGCAGGGCGACCGCCCCCGAACGTCGTTCGGCAGCGATCAGGTCGAGGATGACGAGCAGGGCGCGGTCGTCGCTCAGCACCCTCCCGGTCTCGTCGACGATGGAGAGCCGCTCACCCGTGGGATCGATGCGGACGCCGAGGGCCGCCCGGGAGGAGGCCACCATCAGGCCGAGCCTGCGCAGCGCGTCGGAGCGTCGTTCGGGGGTCTCTGTCGGCTGGTCGGGGGTCAGGCGGGCATTCACATTGAGCATCTCCACCTGAACGGAGGACAACAGGTGGGGCAGCACGGTGGAGCAGGTGCCGCCGGCGGTGTCCACCACTATCCGCAGTTCTGCCTCGTCGACTCCGGCAAGATCCGTACCGGCCAGCACCGAGGCGACATAGTCATCGACCAGTGCGATCGGGGCCGACACCGAGCCCACCTCGCCGGGGAAGGGGCGTCTGATGTCATGCCGGTTGAGGATCCGCTCCATCGACTGCCGGTCCCGCGGACCCAACTCCGTGCCCTCTTCATCGAGCAGGACCACGTCGAGGTATTCGTGCCGTCCCGCCGACGTGCGCACCAGGATCCCCCCTGCCGCCTGGTTGCGGACGTAGTTGCGTGCGACAGGCACCGGACTGGTCCCCAGGGTTCGAACGTCGGCACCCGTAGCCATCAGAGCGCCCATGATCGCGAGGCTGAACGCGTGCGAGGCAGGCGCGTGATCGCGCGCCACCACCACCACGCTGCCCTGCGGCAGAAGGGTGGCCATGGCTCCCGCCAGGCGGACCACGAACTCGGGCGTGACATCGATGTTGACGACACCGGCCACGTGGTCACCGGCGAAGAGCCGTTCTGGAGACCTCGACTCCCAGACCACACTCTCGACGACCACTTCGCCGGCCTCGACGGTCTTGTAGGGGTAGATGTCTGCTCCCGCGGTCACAACCACCTCGGGCTCCAGGCGGCACTCGTCCCCGATGAAGGACCCCTCCTCCACCCTGGCGGCGCGCAGCACGTCGGTGTTGCGCCCGATCACGCATCCCCGCAGGTCGGCGTCCTCGCCGATGAAGGTGTTGTCGAGCAGCACCGAGCGCTCCACCACCGCCCCGGACCGAACAACCGTGTGTCGACCCAGCACGCTGTACGGCTCGATCCTGGCGCCCCGCTCGATCCGCGTGTAGTCACCGATGAAGGCGGGACCGTTGATGGTCACACCGTCCTCGACATCCACGCCCAACCCCAGATATGTGCCGGGCGTCGACTGGAAACCAGGAATCTCCAACTGCACCCGGCCGTCGAGGGCGTCCGCCTGAGCTCGTTGGAAGGCCTCGACCGTGCCCACGTCCTCCCAGTACCCGTCGGCGATGAAGCCGTAGATGGGTGCGCCGGCGGCCAATAGGCGCGGGAACACATCGCGAGACCAGTCGACCTCCTCGCCATCGGGGATGTCGGCGAGGACTTCGGGCTCGACCACGTAGATGCCGGTATTGACTGTGTCCGTGAAGACCTGCCCCCAGGACGGCTTCTCCAGGAATCTGGTCACGCGTCCCGTCTCGTCCGTCACGACGATCCCGAAATCGAGCGGGTTGGCACGTCGACTGAGGCAGATCGTGACCATCGCGCCGGAACTTCGGTGGAACTCCGTCAGCGCCGTCAGGTCGATGTCGGTAAGGCCGTCGCCGGACACCACCAGGAAGGTGTCGTCGCGTAAGGCCGAAGCCGCGTGTTTGACGCTGCCGGCGGTGCCGACCTTGCGCTGTGCGGTCGCGAAAGTGAGTTTGACCCCGAGGTCGGCGCCGTCACCGAAATAGTTGCGGATCATCGACGCGAGGTACTGCAGGGTCACCACGGATTCGGTCACCCCGTGCCGCTTGAGCAGAAGCAGCAGGTGCTCCAGCAGCGGCCTCCCGACAACGGGAAGCAGCGGCTTGGGAGCAGAGGAGGTCAGCGGTCGGAGGCGCGTGCCTTCACCGCCGGCCATGATGACCGCGCGCATGTTCCTCCCTACGACTGACGCTTCAGCGCAAGCATGCGTCGCGCCTGTTCGATGTACAACGCTCCCGCCCACCAATACAGGGCCGTGCCCCAAATGGCAAATGCCCAACCGAGCACCCGGCAGACGGTTGCGAACGTGCCGACCCCGTCACCCAACAGCAGCAGGGGGAATGCGTACAGCAGGTTGAAGGTTGCGGCCTTCCCGATGAAGTGCACCGGCAGACCTGTGATCCCACGTCGCTTCAGGATGAACAGGACAACCGCCATCACCACGTCGCGGCCGACCAGAACAACGACCAACCACAGCGGGATGATGTCCCGGAGTAGCAGGCCGATGAGCGTGGCAAGGATGTACAGCCGGTCGGCGATCGGGTCGAGGAGTTGTCCGACCCTGGTTATCTGGTGCCACTTGCGCGCGAGATAACCATCCAGCCAGTCGGTCGCGCCCGCCACGACGAGAAGCGCGATGGCCCAGCCGTCGGCCTTGGGCACAAGGATCAGCCACAAGAAGACCGGGACCCCCAACAGCCTCGCGAAACTGAGGATGTTCGGGATGGTGACAACCTTGTCGGAGGTCACCTCCGTCTCCTGCACCTCCACAGGCGAGGACCTAGCCTGTCTCAGCTGCTGATGAGGCGTCCTTGGCCCGGATACCCCAGATGATCATGAGCACACCCAGAACCATGGCGATCGCCCCGACGATGATCGCCGCCACCGCGGCGGGGAAGGCCTTCCGGGAGGCGGCCGTGACAGTCAGGTCGACCTGAACGTCAGGAGCCCCGCTGGAGTTCATCGCGACGAAGACCGTGCCGCCCGAGCCACCGTTCCAGGACAGTCTCGGGTTGTCCCCCTGGTCCTGCTTCGTCCAGATCGACTGGCTTGCCGGGGGCGGCGGGACCTTGTCACCGGGCACCGGGCTGACCACGAACTTGCCATCGGTGATGGTGGAGACCGCGTCGTAGGGCACACCGGACAGGTATTCCTGCACCTTGCTGCCGAGTCCGGTCCCGAGGAAGATCTGTTGACCGTTGCGGCTCTTGCCGGACACCGACACGTCCAGAAGGCTCGCCGGCAATCCGTTGGCGTTGATGTTGAACCCGCTCACGTACAGCGCGGAGCCGCTCGAGGTGCCCTGCGCAACCGGGGCGGTGTAGGTGCCCTTTGTGCCGAAGATGGAGATGGTGGCACCTCCGAGCAGCACCCCGGCGATCCCGAAAATCAGGATGATGACCCCGAAAATGAGTAGTAGTGCGCGTTTCATCGACCCTCCTGGACTCTGCGGTCAGGCTACACAGTGGGAAGGGTCGACTAGGCCAGAGGCACGCCGGATTTCATCACCCCAACGAGTTCGCCAGGCTCATCCAGCAGCACGAAGTCGGCCGCACGTCCCGGTTCGAGGGCCCCGACGCCCCCTAGTCCCATCGCCCTGGCCGGGTTGGTTGCCGTGGACAGGGCGATGTCGCCCCAATCCCAGCCGAGGACAGTGTGGGCCCGACGCGCGGCCTCGAGCATGGTCAGGGTGCTGCCGGCGATGGCCCCGTGCGGTGCGAGCCTGGCCACGCGATCGGTCACCGCGACTTCCAGGGTCCCGAGCAGGTAGGTCCCGTCAGGAGCGGCTGCCGCCGCCATGGCGTCGGTGACGAGGATCACACGATCGATTCCCACCGCTGTCCTGGTGAGACGAATGACCGAAGGGTGGAGATGGACGCCGTCATTGATCAGTTCCACGAACACGTCCGGGGACTCGAGGATGGCGGGTATCGGCCCGGGTTGGCGATGGCCGATCGGACGCATGGCATTCCACAGGTGCGTGGCAACGGTGGCCCCGGCAGCCACCGCCGCGAGTGCAGTCTCGTAATCGCAGGCCGTGTGGCCGATCGCGACCCGTACGTCTGCCGCTGTCAGTTGCTCTATGGCCGCCAGCGCCCCAGGAAGCTCCGGCGCCAAAGTGACCATGCGTATCTGGCCGGCGCCGGCCGCCAGGAGTTCGTCGATCTCGGCTGCCGACGGGGACCGCAAGGCCTCCGGTGCGTGTGCACCGCACTTCTCCTGTGCGATCCAAGGGCCCTCGAGATGGATGCCGGCTATCAAGCCGGCTGTCGCGAGCGGGGCCAGGGTCTCCACCTGAGACAGCAGGGTTGCCGGTAACTCCGAGACGAGGGACGCCACGATCGTCGTCGATCCCAGCGCACGATGCGTCTGCACCGCCCAAGCGGCTGCATCCGGATCCGTCGTCGAGAACGACTCGCCTCCGCCACCGTGACAGTGCTGATCGACGAAGCCGGGCAGCACGACCGGTGCCTCCGCGAGAACCGGACCAGCGGCAGGTCCATCGCCGACCCCGATGATTCGACCATCCTCAATCTCGATCCAGCCGTCGGCGAGGCTGCCGGCCCCGGTTGCGACGACACCACCGCGGACGATCCCTGTCCCGGCGCCTGTCTCACCCATTGCTGCCATCCCTCGGTCGTCCTTACTTCTGCGCGAAGCGCGTCCGAGAAGCAGGCTGCTCATCGGGCCCCTGCTCGCAGGCTACCGTTCGTTGCCGATTCCCGATCCCGATCCAACGGCACCGATCATGAGCGGGCTTCAAGAGATTTCGGTGGCCATACCCCCGGGGGCGCACATTAGAGTTGGCCGCATGGATATCTCGCGCAGCCGACCACCCAACCCGTTCGACTTCATGCCTCCCCGCCCGGACTTCCAGTTGACGTCCACGGACCTGACCGATGGCGGTGACCTGCCACTGGCACACGGCTGGAACGACGGCGGCGTCGGCGGCGACAACCTCTCCCCCCACCTGTCGTGGAGCGGCTTCCCACCGCAGACCCGCGGATTCGCCGTGACCTGCTTCGACCCGGACGCACCAACCGGCTGTGGTTGGTGGCACTGGATCGTGGTTGGGCTGCCCGCCGAGGTCACCGAGTTGGCCACTGGCGCCGGCCTGATCGGCGGCGACGAGTTACCGACCGGCGCCTACCAGTTGCGCAATGACTACGGCACGGTCGACTTCGGCGGTGCCGGGCCGCCACCAGGTGACCATGCCCACCGCTACATCTTTACCGTGTACGCATTGGACACCGATGACTTGGGAATCGAGCCCGGCGCCAGCGCCGCCGTGGCCTCGGCGACCATCGCGCACCATACGCTCGCCCGAGCCCATCTCACGAATACATTTGCGCGCTGAAATCGGCGGACGGCCGTCACGGCGCCTGGCTGACGCCATGACTGAACGCTCGGACGGCCGCCAACGGGATGGTGTGTCGTGATCACCGCCTCGGTGCCATTGCGGATGGACCTGCTGGCCGGGGCACTGCCCGTCG
This sequence comes from uncultured Actinomycetes bacterium, assembly GCA_964392145.1. Classification (GTDB taxonomy): domain Bacteria; phylum Actinomycetota; class Actinomycetes; order S36-B12; family UBA10799; genus JACJWR01. Next base: position 8,769 of record CAYMPK010000070.1, read on the forward strand.
AAGTGAGCGAACAGGTGGGCGCACAGACCCTCGAACTGGGCAACCTCGCGGGACTCTCCCTGGTCGCGGTGGCGGTGGCGATGTTCGCCCGCAGCCGGGGTTGGGGGGTCGCCCTACCGCTGGTGGCCGTGGGCGCCGTGCTGGGTCAGTTTCCGGTGGGCCCGAATCCGCCCAAGGCTCCCGAGGTCATCCAGGTGGCCGTGCTTGCGCCGCTGGTCTTCGGGGAGGCCCTCGGCTCTTCCTACATCGATATCCGGAAGGTCCGTCGGCCGATCCTGCTGTTGGCCATCGGTCTGGTGGTGGCCACGACGCTGCTGGTCGGCGGCGCGGTCGCGGCCTTGGTCGTCGGAGTTCCGATCGCGATGTGCTTCGCCCTCGGCGCGATCCTGGCCCCGACCGATGCCGTCGCGGTGGCCGCTGCGGCGCGCCGGGCCAACCTGCCACCGCGCGTCGTGACCATCCTGGAAGGCGAGAGCCTGGTCAACGACGGAACCGGTCTCACTGCGCTACGGGTCGCGGTTGTGGCAGCGGCCGCTGGCACCGTGACGGTCACCGAAGCCGGGCTGATCCTCGCGCAGTCCGTCGTGATCGGGATCGGGATCGGCGTCATCTGCGGGTTCATCCTGGTCTGGGCGCTCCGAAAGAGTTCGGATCTCATCGGCTCCGGCGGTCTTCTGATCGTCGCCCCCTTCGCCATCTACATCCTGACCGAGAGGCTGGAGGGGTCGGCCATCCTGGCGATCGTGGCTGCCGGACTGATGGTGTCGCACTCGACCCATTCCGATCCGGCCTACCGGGGACGACTTCAGGTAGCGGCCGTCTGGCGGCAGATCACGTTCGTGCTGCAGGCGATCGCTTTCATCCTGATCGGAGTGGAGTTGCCGGATGCCGTCGAAGTCCTCACCGACACGGAACGTATGCAGCTCCTCTACCTCGTTCCGGTGGTGGTCGCGGTCCTGATCGCCACCCGGATGGTGTTCGTCCGAGCCATGGTGACGGGTCGGCGGATCACCACCAAAGAGGGCAAGACACGTCGCCTCTTCAATCCGCGGACGGGTTTGGTGGTGGGTTGGGCCGGGGCACGGGGACCGGTGTCAGTGCTTGCGGCATTCTCGCTTCCGCTGCTGGCCGATGACGGCTCCGACCTACCGGGGCGCAACATCGTGATCGCGGTCAGCCTCTGCGTCATCGTCATCACGTTGCTCCTGGCAACAACCCTCGCTCCGCTCGCCAAGCGTCTCGGGGTGACAGCGAAGGACAACCCCGAGCGCACCGACATGATCCGCATCGCGATGGCACGTGCCGCACTCAAAGCACTCGATGACGCCGAGGCCGAGGCCGACGAGAACGGAAACCCACTCTCTCCACGGACAGTGGCTCTGCTTCGGGCCAAGGAGGAGGATCGACTAGCCCGGACCACCACTGCCGACGTCGTCGACGACATGGGCGAGGCCGCCGAGTCTGTGAGGGTCGCCCTCGCCATGGCGCAAGCGGAACAGTCCGCCCTCATCCGACTTCGCAACGACGGAGGAGTGCCCGATTCGACGGTCCGGCCGCTGATGACGGAGATCGATGCTCGGATCGGAACGCTGCGCCGAGCCATCGAGAGTGGACCGGCAGACTGATTTCGTGAATCGGGCGCCGAATGGGTCTAGGGTTCCGGCATGGCCACTGAGACCACGGCGCCACCGCCTGCCGCACAGGACCACTCCTTCTTCGGTCATCCGCGGGGCCTGGCGACCCTGTTCTTCACCGAGATGTGGGAACGCTTCTCGTACTACGGCATGTCCGCCCTGCTCGTGCTCTACCTCACCGCCTCCGTCACCAACACTGGGCCTGACGGCCCGGGGCTCGGCTTTGACGACGCCACCGCTGTGGCGATCTACGGCACCTATACGGGCCTCGTGTACCTGCTTCCGATCGGCGGCGGCTGGGTGGCCGACCGACTGATCGGTCCCAAACGCACCGTTCTCTGGGGCGGCATCATCATCGCTCTCGGCCACTACTCGCTGGCAGTCCCCGTCGAGTGGATGTTCTGGGTCGGACTGTTGTTGATCGCCGGCGGCACCGGGCTGCTCAAGCCGAACATCTCAGCGATGGTAGGAGACCTCTACGGCACCAAGGACACCCGCCGGGACGCCGGCTTCTCAATCTTCTACATGGGCATCAACATCGGCGCCCTACTGGCGCCTCTGGTTACGAGTTGGGCTGCGGACCGCCACGGCTACCACTGGGGCTTCGCGATCGCCGGGATCGGCATGACCTTCGCGGTGATTCAGTACATCGTCGGGCGCAGGAACCTCACCGGTATCGGTGACGTGCCGCCAGATCCGGCGAACAGCAGGCAACGCCAGCGAGCCATCTACATCGTGATCGGCAGTCTGGTGCTGGTCGCCGTGCTCACCGCGCTCATCGGTCTCGTAACGACCGGAAGCGTGATCTCCAATCTCACTACCGCTGTGACGATCGCCATACTCATCGTGCCGATCGTCTATTTCTGGGGGCTTTT
>CAYMPK010000071.1:0-4208 GCA_964392145.1 uncultured Actinomycetes bacterium
AGTTGCTCTTCGGTTTCCGTGGGTCCGAGCCGGCGCGCTGCTCAGACCCCAACTGCGAGGCCGATCACGGCTATACCGGTACCTCGGCCAACGACGACTTCACTGTCCGGGTATCGGCCGCCGCGGACGGCGCCGATGTGGTTGCGCAAGCGTTGGAGTTCGCAGCGGCTCTCAGCGAGGTGTCCGCGACCGCCGGACGCAACTGACCGGTTTCGGAGGCTGGCGTCTGGGGCCCGAAAAGTCCCTCGGAACACACGCAACCCGAAGACGCGGGCAGCCCGGATGTGTAGTCGGCGCTGGCGCGGGGCGGCTACTTGGAGGGCGGGGTGGCGCCGGGTGGCTGCTCGTTGCGACCGCTTCCGAACAGGATCTCGTCCCAGGTGGGGACCTGATCATTACTCGAATTCCGCCTCTTCGCGTTCTGACGACGCATGGCCCGGCGGGAGAGTGGGCGCCCGGTGGGGCCGTTCGGGGCAGGATTGGACCTGCTGGCGGCGGGACGATCCTGCGGCTGCTGCTCCGGATTCTCGGACTCTCTGGCCGGCAACTCCGCCTCGGCCGCAGCCGCCTCCGCGCGTGCCTTCGCCGCCCGTGTCGCCGGATGGGCCTGGTCCCAAGTGGGGTTGATCTCTGCGTTGACCGCCACGCCCGGGTCGGCGCCGGCCGCGTCGGTGAGCCAGCGGGCCGCGTCGTCGTCTGGCGTGGTCTGCCGCCGCTTCGGATCGAACACCCAGGTGGCGATCTCCTCAGACTGCGGAACAGAACTCAGGTCCGAAGCGAAGCGGGCGACGACCAGCCACGACCCGTCGGGACGTCGCCACGAGTCCCAGTCGGGCTCCTCGGTGACACCTCGGGCCTGCAAGCGGTGCAGGACGGCCTCCTCGAGGGTGCCGCCGGCCGGCACTGGGCTAGCTTTTGCAAGGTCGGCCACGTAGAAACGCTCGGCCATCACAGGGGCGGCGTAGGCCTCCAGCCGTTCGGTGGAAATCCCGGACTCGGCCTCGAGTTCCTTCATCGGGGAACCGTGGCGCAGGCGGTGTTGGATCTCCCGCGGCGTCAGTGGGCCGTCAATGGGTATCCGCATCTGCATGTTCTCAGCCTTCGCCGATGCCCGGGCGGGCTTGACTCCCAGGGCTTTGCGGATCTTGTCGTCGGCCGGCAAACAGAACTCCGAACCGTCCGGCGCCACCATCATCAAGGCGTCGCCGTCGCTGGACAGCGCCACAAAGGTGAGCTCCTGCATTCACTTCTCCCGAATCGACTGCAGATAGTCTCGCAGACGATCAGTCAGTCTCCGAGGACCCGCGCCAGGTATTCGTTGGTGAATCTCCGCTCGGGGTCGACGCGGTCACGAACCTCGGTGACGGTATCGAACCGTGGGTACATTCCCGCGAATTCCTCCGCCGTCCGGGTGTGCAGTTTGCCCCAATGAGGGCGACCGTCGTGGTGCCGCCACAGATCCTCCACCTGGGCGAAGAACCTCTCGTAGGGCACCCGCTGGAACATGTGGGTGGCCACATAGACCGTGTCGCGGTCGTGGGCAAGGGCCAGCCACCCGGGCTCGGCAGGGCCGGTGCGCACCTCTACGGGGAAGGAGACCTCGTCGTCGCCGTTCTCGATCAGCCTGTTGAGTTCGGTCAATGCTGGTTTCAGAGCGGCGCGGGGAAGCGCGTACTCCATCTCCGCGAAACGTACCCGCCTAGGGGACGTGAACACCTTCCACGATGTATCGGCGTAGCTCCGTTCGGACAATGCGCTGCCCGAAACGCGGTTGAGCAGCGGAACGATCTTCGGCGCTGACCTGCCGGCACGGCATACAGCGCCGAACAAGGTATTCGACAGGAACTCGTCGTCCCACCAGCCGCGCAGGCCCGACAGCGGCTGGGTGGGCCCTTCGATGCGGTCGTTCCGCTTCACCAGGGTCTTGTCGGTATGGGGGAACCAGTAGAACTCCACGTGGTCGTGGGTGTTCTCCCACTGGTCGAATTCCCCGAGGGTCTCGGTGAGCGTCGAGGGGAACTCGTGCGCCTGAAGCACAAAGGCGGGCACGACCTCCAGTTCGATGGCGGTGATGATGCCGAACGCACCAAGACCAACACGGGCCGATTCGAACAGCTCCGGATCGTTGTCCGCGTCCACGCGGGTCACCGATCCGTCGGCCAGGACGAGTTCCAGGGCCGTGATCCCGCTGGCCAGCGAGGCGAATCTCCGACCGGTGCCATGGGTGCCGGTGGCGGTTGCACCCGCCAGCGTCTGCACCCTGATGTCGCCCATGTTGGGCAATGCCAGTCCGAGGTCGTCCAGGGCATGGCACAGGTCCGTCAGGGTCGTGCCGGCCCGGACCCGCACGTGGCCGTCGTCTATGCGGCTGACACCCGTGAGCCGGTCGGGTCTCAACAGGACACCGTTCGTCGCCGCCGTCGCCGTGAACGAGTGCCCGGCGCCGACCATCCGGATGTCGACCCCTCGGGTAGCGGCCTCGGCGATCAGGGCGGCGACTTCCTGTGCCGACTCCGGGGTGGCAACCTTGACCGGTCGACCCTCGGCGGTGCGGGCCCAATTGCGCCACGTCGTCATGAATGCTCCGGTTTCGGTTGCGGGCGGCTTGTCGTCTGGTGACCAGCCCACGCTACTTGCACCGGGCGCCGCATCCGTGATTCGGATGCTGTCCCGGATGTGCGCCCATGGCGGCCTGGGGGGAGGATCGTGCCATGACCCAATACGACGCCATCCTGCTGCTGTCCTTCGGCGGCCCGGAGGGGCCAGACGATGTCATCGACTTCCTAGCCAATGTGACGCGTGGCCGTGGCATCCCGCGGGAACGCCTGGCAGCCGTCGGCGAGCACTACGCGCACTTCGGCGGTGTGTCGCCCATCAACCGACAGAATCGGGAGCTCATTGCAGCCCTGGAGCCTGAACTTCAACGCCGCGGCATCGACCTCCCCGTCTACTTCGGCAACCGGAACTGGCACCCCATGCTGGCCGACACCCTCCGGGTGATGGCTGACGATGGGGTACGCCGTGCCTTGGTGATCGTGACCAGCGCCTACAGCAGCTACTCCGGTTGCCGTCAATACCGGGAGAACCTCGCCGATGCGGTTGCGGACTCCGGGATCGGGGACCGGATCAGATTCGACAAGGTCCGGCACTATTTCGACCACCCGGGTTTCATCGAACCGATGGTGGCCAACACGCTGGCGGCCCTCGATTCCCTGCCCGAGGTGGACGGTGACACCCACCTCGTGTTCACGACCCATTCAATCCCCCTGGCTTCGGCTGCGTCCTCCGGTCCGCCGGGTCTCTACGATCCGCAATCGGGTGGGGCCTACGTCGCACAACACCGCGCGGTCGCCAACCTGATCGCCCAACAGGTGGGGAAGGCGGTCGGCCAAGACTTGCGCTGGGACCTTGTGTATCAGTCGCGCTCGGGGCCCGCGCACGTCCCGTGGCTGGAGCCCGATATTTCCGACCACCTCGCCGCCCTCTCATCGGGCGGGGCCTCGGGTGCGGTGATCATTCCGATCGGGTTCATCTCCGACCACATGGAGGTGGTCTGGGACCTCGACACTGTCGCCCTCGAGGATGCCGCGAAACTGCAACTCCCAGCAGCCCGGGCGGCGACCGTCGGCTGCGCCCCGGGATTCGTCGCTGCCCTGGCCGACCTGGTCACGGAACGGCTCGACGACGTGCCCGCCGGTCAGCGGCCCGCCCTGACCACTCTGGGTCCCTCCTATGACGTGTGCCCAGCGGGCTGTTGTCCCAACCCGCGGGGCGAACGGCCGGCTCTCTGTGGTCTCGATCCCGACCGGGTGGGCGCCTCGGCCAGCGTGGGGAAGTGAGAGCGAGACATGGCAGTTAATCCGGGCGTCGGGACCGTCGAGGCCTTGCTCGCGCGGGCCGGCGCGGCCGCCGCAGCGGCGGGCCGTTTCCTCGTTGAGGCGCGGCCCGCAGACTTGGCTGTGGATTCCAAATCCACCGCCACCGACGCTGTCACGCAGATGGACCGGGGCAGTGAGGCGTTACTGATCCGGTTGCTTCGTGAAGAGGGGCCCGACGACGGCATTCTCGGCGAGGAGGGCGGCGAGCGCCCCGGGAGCTCCGGGGTGCGCTGGGTGGTCGACCCACTCGACGGCACCGTGAACTACCTGTACGGAATCCCCGAGTGGTCGGTGAGTGTGGCCGCCGAGTGGCGGGGCCAAGTCGTCGCC
>CAYMPK010000071.1:4218-11168 GCA_964392145.1 uncultured Actinomycetes bacterium
GGCGGCGGCGCCCGACTGTCGGCAACCCCCTGGCCAGATGGCAGGAGCAGACCGAGGCCGCGCGTTGGAACCGAGAGCCGGCTGAGCCACGCCATGATCGGAACCGGGTTCGGCTACGACCCTCGACGCAGACGGATGCAGGCCAGAGCCCTGGTGGAGATCCTCCCCCGGGTACGCGATGTTCGCCGTGCGGGTTGCGCTTCGATCGACTTGGCCCGGGTCGCCGACGGCACCTACGACGGCTACTACGAGATCGGCCTGCACCCATGGGACTTCGCGGCGGCGGCCCTGGTGGTGACAGAGGCAGGTGGCCTGGTCGGCGGCCTGCCCCAAGAGGACATCGGCGAGGGGATGGCGATCGCGGCCAACCCGAAGTTGTTCGGTCAGCTGCAGCAGTTGGTCGCCGAGGGCATGTCAGCAGCGACCGAGTAGCCCTATTCCTGGAGCAGGGGTCGGAGCAGTCCTACGCTTCGACCGCTTCCAGGGCGTCCGCCAGAACGTCGAGGCCCTCGTTGAGCAAGTCGTCCGTGATGGTCAGCGGGGGCAGGAACCTGAGGATGTTGCCGAAGGTGCCTGCGGTCAGCATCACAACACCCTGACTGTGCGCGTACTTGGCCAGCTTCCCGGTAAGCACGGGGTCGGGCGCTTGCGTTGCCGGGTCGACAAGCTCGGCCGCGATCATGGCGCCTCGTCCCCGGATCTCCCCGATGCTCGGGTGGCTTGCCGCCATCTCGCCCAACCGTTGGTAGAAGATCTCCTCGATCTCCAGCGCGCGGGCCTTCAGGTGATCCTGCGAGAGTTGGTGAAGGGCCCCGATGGCCGCCGCACAGGCAACCGGATTGCCACCATAGGTGCCGCCCAGGCCACCGGGGTGTACTGCGTCCATCAAGTCGGCACGACCTGTGACGGCCGCAAGTGGCAGGCCGCCGGCCATCCCCTTGGCCATGGTCACCATGTCGGGCACTACGCCCTCGTAGTCGACCGCGAACATCTTGCCGGTGCGGCAGAAACCGGTCTGCACCTCGTCGGCGATGAACGCGATGCCGTGCTCGGTGCAGAACTTTGACATGGTCGGGAGGAAACCGTCGGCGGGCACGATGAAGCCGCCTTCCCCGGCGATGGGCTCCACGATCATGCCGGCGACGTTGTGGGCGCCGATCTCGCGTTCGATCCGGGTGATCGCATGAGCTGCGGCCGTGGGACCGTCCCGGTGATCTCGATAGGGGTAGGACGGGGCGACGCGGTAGATCTCGGGCGCGAAAGGCCCGAAACCCTCCTTGTACGGCATGTTCTTGGAGGTCAGCGCCATCGTCAGGTTGGTGCGACCGTGGTATCCGTGCTCGAAGGCCACGATCGCGGTGCGACCAGTCGCGCGGCGGGCCACCTTGATGGCGTTCTCCACCGCTTCGGCGCCCGAATTGAACAGCGCGCTGCGCTTCTCATGGTCGCCCGGTGTGATGTCGTTGAGCCGCTCACACACGTCGACGTACAACTCGTACGGGGTGACCATGAAGCAGGTGTGGGTGAAGGCCGCAACCTGTTGCTGGACCCCTGCCACCACATCCGGGGCGGCATTGCCCACGTTGGTCACGGCGATGCCAGAGCCCAGGTCGATGAGGGAGTTGCCGTCGGCATCGATGAGCACACCACCGCCCCCAGCCACGACGAAGGTCGGGAGCATGACCGAGACCCCGGCGCTGACCGCTGCACCCTTGCGCTTCATCAGTTCCAGCGAGCGGGGTCCGGGGATCTCGGTGACGAGGCGCCTCTCCTGGGGTAGGGAGGGTCCTCCAGTGATGGCTGTCATGGGCCAAGATTAGGACACACGGGCCCGCTTCGCCCAGTGCCTGGACGCAGGAACGCCATGCTCCCCCCGGGCGGCGCTAGGCTGGTCGCCATGGCGAAGCAATTTCCTTTCTATGTGGCGGGACGGGCGGAGAGCGGTAGCGAGCAGTTGGATGTGCTCAATCCGTACGACGGTACGGTCGCAGGTTCCTTCTCCGTGCCCGATGAGACCCAGGTCGAGCGTGCCGTGCAGGCTGCTGCCGATATCACCGCCCGCAGTCGGGCTCTGCCAGCGGCAACGCGGGCAGCGGCGCTCGACCACATCTCCAGGAAGCTGGCGGATAGGGTCGACGAGATCGCCGAGTTGATCACGGCCGAGAACGGCAAGCCCGTGATGTGGGCACGAGCCGAAGCAAATCGGGCGGTGTCGACGTTCCGCTGGGCGGCTGAGGAGGCCCGAAGGTTCTCGGGCGAGTTGCAGCGGTTGGACACCGACGCCGCCGCCGAAGGCAGGATGGCCTTGGTCCGGCGCTTCGCCAAGGGGCCGGTGCTCGGGATCTCGCCGTTCAACTTTCCGCTGAACCTTGCCGCACACAAGGTCGCCCCGGCCATCGCCTGCGGTGCGCCCATCGTCCTCAAGCCCGCGCTGAAGACGCCGTTGTCGGCCCTACTGCTCGGCGAGATCCTCGCCGAGACGGATCTGCCCGAAGGGACCTGGTCCATCCTGCCGGTTCAGGACTCACGGTCCGCGGAGTTGGTGAAGGACCCGCGGCTGCCGGTCATCAGTTTCACGGGATCGGAGACCGTCGGCTTCACGATCGCCGCCGAGGTGCCCACCAAGCAGGTGATCCTCGAACTGGGCGGCAACGCCGCTGCCGTCGTGATGCCGGACTGGCGGGACGAGGGTGACCTCGACTGGGCCGCTGCCCGGATCGCGACATTCGGCAACTACCAGGCGGGCCAGTCCTGCATCTCGGTCCAACGGGTGCTCGTGCACGAGGACCGTTACCGGGAATTCACCGAGATCCTGACAGCGAAACTGGCCGACCTCGCCAACTGGGATCCCAAGGATCCCGAGACCGTTGTGGGACCGCTGATCAACGCTGCCGCCGCCGAGCGTGTTGAGTCCTGGGTGGCCGAAGCGGTCGAAGCGGGCGCCACGCTGCTCGTTGGCGGCAAGCGCAACGGCACCGAGTATTCGCCCACGCTGCTCGCAGATGTCCCGAGCGACGCCAAGGTGTGCAGCGAGGAGGTCTTCGGCCCGGTGATGGTGGTGTCGTCGTTCCGTGATGTCAACGAGGCTTTCGCCGCAGTGAACGATTCCCGCTTCGGGCTGCAGGCCGGCGTCTTCACCCACAACGTGCAGATAGCTTTCCGGGCGCAGGCGGAACTCGAGGTCGGCGGCATCGTCATCGGCGACGTCCCCAGCTATCGGGCCGACCAGATGCCCTACGGCGGAGTGAAGAACTCCGGCAGTGGCCGCGAGGGTATCGCCTCCGCCATCGAGGATTACACCGACGTGCGGGTGATGGTGCTGACCGGCCTCGACTTGTGAGTCAGCGCCCCAGGAGGGTGGTGTTGCTGGGCTCCACCGGTTCGATCGGCACCCAGGCGTGTGAAGTGATCGCCGGGCACATCGAACGATTCGACGTTGTGGCACTGGCCGCTGGCGGCAGTCAGCCCGAGTTGTTGGCGCAGCAGGTACTCGAAACGCGACCCAAGGTGGTCGGGTTGGCGACGGAGGCCGCGGTCGCCCCGTACCGGCAGGCGTTGCGGCGGTATCTGTCAGCGCAGCAGGCGCCGGGTACTTTCGTGGAACCGGAGGTGCTGGTCGGTCCCGACGCGGCGACGGAGATCGCGGCGTTGCCCGCTGACGTGGTGCTGAACGGGATGACCGGTTCGGTCGGCCTGCGCCCGACGCTGGCGGCCCTCGAGGCGGGTACCACGCTGGCATTGGCCAACAAGGAATCACTGATCGTCGGCGGACCGCTGGTCAAGCGCATTGCCCGGTCGGGCCAAATCATTCCGGTGGATTCCGAGCACTCCGCGCTCGCTCAGTGTCTGCTGGCGGGGGACCGCGTCGAGGTCTCGGCGCTGGTATTGACCGCATCCGGAGGGCCCTTTCGGACTGCCGGCCGGGATGAGTTGGCAGCGGTGACCCCGGCCCAGGCCCTGGCACATCCGACCTGGGACATGGGTCCGGTTGTGACCATCAATTCGGCCACCATGGTCAACAAGGGACTGGAGGTCATTGAGGCACACCTGCTGTTCGACGTGCCTTTCGACGACATCGAGGTGGTGGTGCATCCCCAGTCCGTTGTGCATTCGATGGTGCGGTTCCAGGACGGTTCCACCATCGCCCAGGCCAGCCCACCCGACATGAGGCTTCCGATCGCGCTCGGGCTGGTGTGGCCAGAGCGCCTGCCCGGCGTCGCTCAGGCATGTGACTGGAGCCGGATCGCCCGCTGGGACTTCGAACCGCTGGATCCGGTGCGATTCCCGGCGGTTGGCCTGGCGATGGCGGCTGGACGGGCAGGGGGAACGGCTCCGGCCGTCTTCAACGCTGCGAACGAGGAGTGTGTTTCCGCGTTCCTGGCCGGGAACATCCGCTTCCCCGAGATTGTTGACACTGTTCGACGTGTGCTCGACGAGCACCAGATCGGCCCGCCCGACGGGCCGCCGGGTTCGTTCCACGTCGAGGGAACCAAACTGACCTTGCAACACGTCCTTTCCGCAGAGGACTGGGCACGGCGGACCGCCTGGTCAGCCGTCGGAATGGGGTAGAGGATGCTGACCGCGATCGGGATCGTGATCTTCGCCATCGCGATCCTCGCCTCCATCGCCCTTCACGAACTCGGCCACATGGTGCCCGCGAAGAAGTTCGGCGTGAAGGTCACCGAGTACATGGTGGGATTCGGTCCGAGGCTGTGGTCGAAGAAGTCCGGGGACACGGAGTACGGCGTCAAGGCGGTGCCCTTCGGTGGCTACATCCGGATGATCGGCATGTTCCCACCACGACCGGACGGCACGGTGCGGGCATCCAGTACCGGCCGACTGGGGACTCTGGTCGATCAGGCCCGGCAGGAGTCGCAGGCTGAGGTGCTGACCCCCGAGGATGAGAAGCGCACCTTCTACAACTTGAGCGTTCCCAAGAAGGTCACCGTGATGCTCGGTGGACCGCTGATGAATCTGCTGCTCGCGATAGTGCTGTTCACTCTGATGTTCGCCGGATTCGGCACCCCCAAGCCCTCGTTGACGGTCTCCAGCATCACCGAGTGTCTGCCCACCTCGAGTCAACCGTCCGGGGAATGCAAGCCCGGTGACCCGCCCAGTCCTGCTGCCCAGGCGGGGTTGAAACAGGGCGACGAGATTGTCGCCATCGGTAGCACAGCAGTGAGCAGCTGGGACGGCTTCAACACCGCGATCCGCTCTATGCCGGCTGGACCCACCACTGTCACGATCAAACGTGCCGGGACGGAGCAGGTTCTTGACGTCGACCTCAAGTCGGTTCCCCGACCGGTGATCGTCAACGATCAGCCAACCGGCGAATTCCAGAATCGGCCCTTCCTCGGCGTCGGTCCGACGTTCGCTCTCCAGCGGGAGCCGGTCACCGCGGTCCCAGGTCGGATGTGGGACCTGACGGTCCGCTCGGTGCAGGCGCTCGCCTCGTTCCCGGCAAAGATGGTCGACGTCACCAAGGCCACCTTCTCAGGTCAGGAGCGCGACCCCAACGGTCCGATCGGTGTGGTCGGCGCCTCCCGCATCTCCGGGGAGGTGACGGCGTCGGAGTTGCCCGCCTCCTGGAAGGTCGCGCAGTTGATCGGTCTGATCGCCTCCGTGAACCTGTTCCTATTCCTGTTCAATCTGATCCCACTGTTGCCGTTGGACGGTGGACATGTAGCGGGGGCGTTGTACGAGGGAGCTCGACGGCAGATCGCCAAACTGCGCGGACGTCCTGATCCCGGCCCCGTGGACGTGGCCCGACTCTTGCCGGTGGCCTACGGGGTGGCGGTGGTCCTCATCGGCGTCAGCATCGTGCTGCTCTACGCCGATCTGGTGAATCCGGTCAAGCTCGGGTGAGCCGCTCATCGGCACGATTCCCGCATCTGCCTGCCGTGGGGGATACTGGGGTGGGCGCTCGGGCTCGGTCCGCCGTACAGCAGCCCCGGACATGTATCACTGCGAGGAGAACGCGATGACAGTCGAACTCGGTATGCCGGCCCCAGCGGTCACCGTGGCCCCGCGGCGCCAGTCCCGGCAGCTGCTTCTCGACCATCCCCGAAGCCCGGTCCGGGTCGGTGGGGATGCGCCGGTGAGCGTCCAGTCCATGACGACGACGGTTACCGCGGATGTCAACGCCACCTTGCAACAGATCGCGGAGTTGACGGCGGCCGGGTGCCAGGTGGTGCGGGTAGCAGTTCCGAGCCAGGATGACGCCGAGGCTCTGCCGCAGATCGCTCGCAAATCCGGCATCCCGGTGATCGCCGACATCCACTTCCAGCCGAAGTACGTCTTTGCCGCGATCGAGGCGGGGTGTGCCGCGGTCCGCGTCAATCCGGGAAACATCAAGAAGTTCGACGACAAGGTGGGGGAGATCGCGGCCGCGGCCAAGGACCACGGCACTCCCATCCGCATAGGGGTCAATGCCGGCTCCCTCGACCCGCGGTTGCTGGCCAAGTATGGCCGGGCCACGCCCGAGGCTCTCGTGGAGTCGGCGTTGTGGGAGGCCTCGCTCTTCGAGGAGCACGACTTCCGCGAGATCAAGATCTCGGTGAAGCATCACGACCCGGTTGTCATGATCCAGGCGTATGAGCTGTTGGCCCAGAAATGCGACTACCCGTTGCACCTGGGCGTCACCGAGGCCGGCCCGGCATTTCAGGGCACCATCAAATCGTCCGTCGCGTTCGGAGCGCTGCTCAGCCGCGGTATCGGCGACACCATTCGGGTGTCGCTGTCCGCGCCGCCGATCGAGGAGGTCCGGGTTGGGCTGCAGATCCTGGAGTCGCTCAACCTGAAGGAGCGGGGACTTGAGATCGTGTCCTGCCCATCGTGCGGGCGAGCACAGGTCGACGTGTACACCCTCGCCGAGCAGGTGACGGAGGGTCTCAAAGGCATGGAGGTTCCACTGCGCGTTGCTGTCATGGGCTGCGTGGTGAACGGGCCGG
>CAYMPK010000072.1:0-1082 GCA_964392145.1 uncultured Actinomycetes bacterium
TGGCAGCTTCATCGTGTCGCCCTCATCTGTCCCCGCCGAGCGATAGGTCCTGCAGGTACCGCCGGTAATTCTCCAACTCCATCAACTCCGCCATCAGGTCCGAGAGTTCCTCCGGATCACGGCCGGAATCGACGCGAGCCAGACGGCCCTTCAGCGGTGCGATTCTTCGGGTGACGGCCCAGGCGTTCAATTGCGCCATCACACCGATCGCGTAGCTCGACACGTCCTCACGGGTGTCCGAATCGTCTCCCTCCGAGTTCAACGGAAGCCCGAGGACGGTTGCGGCACGAAGCCGGGCCCTCACCGAATCGTCTTCTGCCGCAGCGAGCACTTCGGCGAGCCATGCTTTGTCAGCGCCGTCGTCACCTATGACCGTCGGTGCCCCCACTGCGGTGATCGCAGCGAACATCTCGCGCAGACCGGGATCGGTGAAGGCCTCCTCCTCCGTCGTGGTGATCCACTCGGCCACCAATCCGGGGTACTGCAGCATCACCTGGAGCGCCTGCCGCTCGACCCGCGGGTCACCAGGTTGATCGACTGCGGCCGACGGCGGTGGCTCGGGCCTCGGCGCGGGTGGAAGATCGGTGGCGGTGTCCGCAGCAGGACTGGATGCTGACGCCCGCGGTTTTGTCCGAGGTAGGTTGCGTACCGCCGCGGTGACGGCCGACGGGTCCATTCCCAGCCACCCCGCCAGGGTCGCCACATACTCCGATCGCAGGGCCCGGTCTCGGATCGAACTGATGAGCGGCGCCGTCTCGCGCAGGGCGCCGACACGCCCCTCGGCCGTGTCCAGGTCGTGTTCGGCAAGTTTGGCCCGCATCGCGAACTCGAACATCGGAACCCTGGAGGCGATCAGGGCGCGGACAGCTGCGTCACCTCCTGCCAACCGCAAATCACACGGGTCGCGGCCATCAGCCTCCACCGCCACGAAGGTCTGCGCCACGAAAGCCTGATCGGTATCGAAGGCCTTGAGAGCGGCCCGCTGACCCGCGGCATCACCGTCGAACGTGAAGACGACCTCGCCGGACATCGCGTCGGTATCGAGCAACAGCCGCCGCAACACCTTCACGTGATCGTCACCG
>CAYMPK010000072.1:1092-7401 GCA_964392145.1 uncultured Actinomycetes bacterium
AACGCGGTGCCACAAGTTGCGATGGCGGTGGTGACCCCTGCGAGGTGGCACGCCATGACGTCGGTGTAACCCTCCACGATGACCGCCTGCTGCTGCTTGGAAATGTCCTTCCGGGCAAGGTCGATTCCGTAGAGTACGTGCGACTTCTTGTACAGCGGGGTCTCGGGCGTGTTGAGGTACTTGGGGCCCTGATCGTCGTCGTACAGTCGCCGCGCCCCGAAGCCGACCACATCGCCCGCCAGATCCATGATCGGCCACACCAGCCGACCTCGGAACCTATCGTAGACACCTCGCTGGCCAGTGGAAACCACGCCAGCGGCGAGCATCTCCTCGTCACGGAAGCCCAGGGAGCGGAGGTGTTTGGTGACCGCATCCCACGACTTGGGTGCGTACCCGACGGTGAAGCGGGCCCGCGCCTCTTCGTCGAAGCCCCGTTCGGACAGGAAGTCCCGACCGGTCTGCGCCTCCGGTGAGACCAGTTGAGACCTGAAGTAGTCCGCGGCGGCACGATTGATCGCGACCAGGCGGGTTCGCTGCCCCTGCTGGCGTCCCGGCGCGGCAGAGCCCTCCTCATAGCGAAGTTCGACGTTGAACTTCGCAGCGAGCTTCTCCACTGCTTCGGCGAAACTCAGCGCATCGACCCGCATCACGAAGTCGATGGTGTCGCCGCCCTCGCCGCAACCGAAGCAGTACCACAGGCCCTTCGCGACGCTCACCTGGAAGCTCGGGCTGCGCTCCTCGTGGAAGGGGCACAGTCCTTTGAAAGATCCCCCGCCGGCAGGTCTCAGTTCAACGGTCTCCCGCACGACCTCGTCGATACGGGCGCGTTCGCGAACCTCGGCCACGTCCTCTGAGCGGATCTTCGCCACGAGGTCGATCCTAATCGTCGGCGCGGAACAGGCTCGAGTGCAGGCGCACAGCCGAGACATCGGTCAGCGACGCCACCTGGTCGATGCTCACCCTCAGCCGCGCGCCGTCGTCGGCGGCCTCGTCCCAAGCGGGGCGAAACGACACCCGCAGGCCATCGCGACCTCGATCGGCGATTCCCAGCACGAGGTCGGTCAGCAGCTGGCGTTGTTCGGCATACACGTCGGACACCCCTTCGCGGTTGAACACGAAATGGCTGGCCACCGATTTGAGCACCGCCACCTCCGCCAACTGTTCGCGAGGCACCACCAGATCTGCGCCGTATCGGGTGAGCGGCCCCGGGCCGGCGCTGGCCAACGTCGCCGATGTCGCTGCCTCACAGAACCGACCGATCAAGCCGCTGGTCATCTGCTTGAGCTGAGCAAGGGAGTGCATGGACCCGGTGAACGACCGTGGCCAGACCTGAAGCGCGCGCAGTCTTTCCACGGCCTGGCCGAGTTCCGGTTCGGTGAGACGGCCGGCGTAGTCACGCATCGCGATGGCAACCACGTCTGCGAGCTGGCCGTCGTCGGCGATCTCGCGCGGACGGACGAAGCCGGAGTAGATGGCGTCCTCGACATCGTGCACGGAGTAGGCGACATCGTCGGCCCAGTCCATCACCTGCGCCTCCAGGCACCGGCGACCCACGGGCGCCATGTCACGCGCCCAGCCGAATACCTCGGCGTCGTCTGCGTAGGCGTTGAACTTGGCCACCCCGGACTTCCTCAACCACGGGTACTTGATCGTGGCGTCCAGCGACGCCCGGGTCAGGTTGAGGCCGAAGGATCGATCACCTTCGAACACCTTGGACTCGAGTCGGGTGAGGACCCGGAAACTCTGAGCGTTGCCCTCGAAGCCGCCGATGTCCGACGCCAAGGCGTCGAGTGCGGCCTCGCCGTTGTGGCCGAAGGGTGGGTGGCCGAGGTCGTGGCAGAGTCCGGCGGTATCGACCAGGTCCGCGTCGCAACCCAAGGATTGGCCGATCTCCCTGGCGATCTGCGCCACCTCCAGCGTGTGGGTCAGCCTGGTACGCGGGAAGTCCGACTCGCCCGGTAGCAGGACCTGGGTCTTGTCGGCGAGACGTCGCAGGGCCCAGCTGTGAAGAACACGGGCACGGTCGCGGGCGAACGGACTACGCGGGTTGGATTTCGGGGCTTCGCCGAGGAGTCGCGCAGTGTCCTGCAGCGTGTAGCCACGGCAATCCTGGTCAGCGGCCACCGACGGTTAGTCCTGCTGAGCGGTGATGATGCGCTCTGTGGACCATTGCTGATTGCCCAGGAAGTACAGATAGCCGACGGTCTCGCGTGAGAGGTACTCCGATGTCACCTGGGTACCAGGCCCTGATTCGGTGGGGTTCCCCTGAGCGTCGATACCGAGGCGCTGACCGATCTGGATGGAGCGGGCCATGTGGGCCGGGTCTGAGACGATGGTTGCCGAATGCCAGCCGTGCTGGTTCATCTCGCGGGCGACAGCTTGCATGCTTGCCAGGGTGTCGCGCCCCTCCTCGACTGCGATCACGCTCGATGGCTCCGCCCCTACTCCCACGAGATAGTCGCGCCCTGCGCCACCCTCGGTGAAACGGTCACCCGGCTGGTTTCCCCCCACGGTGATGATGGTTGGCGCGACGCCCGCCTCCTGGAGCCCCTTCGCGTGGTCCAGTCGGTTACGCAGCACTGGAGAGGGCGTGCCGTCGAACTGGGCGGCCCCCAGCACGACGATGGCATCCGTCGGGACTGTTGAATGACGTTGGGCCATGGCGTTCACATGGTAGGCCGCCGCGAACGGCACCACCAAGCCCAGAATCACCACAGCGGCAAGCATCATGCCCACGGCAGACCCCCAGCCCCGGCGCGGCCGGGAGCGTTTGGGGATGACGAGACGGTCGGATACCGCCGTCCTCGCCGGGACTTGTGTTGCCATGGCGCCATTGTGTCAAACGAGGCCGACAATTCCGACCGCCACTCTCGCGTGGCGTAACGAATTCCATACTCAGAGTGCGGACAGCTGAAGGGCGCATCATCGCAGGAGCTGACGTTCAACCACCTGAGACCGACAACTCCGCCGCCCCCAGAGACACGGCATCCCGGTCATTCACCTGCCGGGAGTCCAGCCAGCCCTCCGGCAACGACACGGCGCGGCCACCGGAGGTCCTGCCTCGCGGAGTGCGGGCAACCTGCGGAGTGGTGGGCTGATCTGGGTCGATCTGCGCGAGCAGGGAGTCCAATTCCGCGAGGCTGCCCACATTCGCCAGGCCGACCCGGATGTGGTGGGCCACCCGGAAACCCTTCAGGTACCAAGCCACATGCTTGCGGAAATCCCGCGGCCCCTTGTCGGGTCCGAAAAGCTCCACCAGCAACTCGACATGTCGGCGCATCACAGACAGAACCGACCCCAGCCGGGGATCCGCGGGTATCGGCTGCCCCGTGAACGCCGCAGCGAGTTGGCCGAACAACCACGGGCGACCCAGGCAGCCCCGGCCGACAACGACCCCGGCGCAATTCGTGGTGGTCATCATCGAAAGGGCATCGGCTGCGGACCAGATATCTCCGTTGCCCAGCACGGGCACGCCGTGCTGGGCCAGATCCTCGACAAGAGTCGCGATCGCCCGCCAGTCCGCCTCGCCGCCGTAGAGCTGGGCAGCCGTACGTCCGTGCAGGGCGACCCAAGCAACACCTGATTGGGCCGCTATCGCTCCGGCCTCGCGGTACGTCAGATGGTCGACGTCGATGCCCATGCGCATCTTCACCGTGACCGGGACGCGCTGCACCCCGCGGCGGTCAGACTCGGCATTCGCCGTGCTCACCGCCCCGGAGACGATGGCGGCGAACAGGTCCAGCTTCCAGGGCAGGGCGGCCCCACCACCCTTCCTGGTGACCTTCGGCACCGGGCAGCCCATGTTGATATCGATGTGGTCGGCGATATCCTCGGCGACGACCATCGAAACGGCCTCGGCCATCACGATCGGGTCCACGCCGTACAACTGGATGCTTCGAGGGGACTCGTCCGCGTCGAAGGAACACATCCGCAAAGTCGCCTCGTTGCGCTCCAGAAGTGCTCGCGAGGTCACCATCTCGGACACGTACAGTCCAGCACCTTGCTCGCGGCACAGCCTTCGAAAGGCACGATTCGTAACCCCGGCCATCGGCGCCAGGACCACCGGTACGGCCAGGTCGAACCCACCGAGGCGAAGCCCCGTGCCGCTCAGCAGGACGGCAGCCTCTCGGCCAGCCAACCCACGAGCGTGTCCATCCCGATCCGCTCCTGCGACATCGTGTCGCGGTCGCGGACCGTCACAGCACGATCTGTGAGGGTGTCGAAGTCGACCGTCACGCAATAGGGCGTGCCGATCTCATCCTGGCGACGGTAGCGGCGGCCGATGGCCCCGGCGTCGTCGAACTCGATGTTCCACCTCTGGCGCAGCACATCGGCCAGGTCCTTCGCCACCGGCGACAGATCAGCGTGACGGCTAAGCGGCAAGACCGCTGCTTTGACCGGGGCGAGGCGCGGGTCGAATCGCAGCACGGTCCGGGTATCCACCCCGCCCTTGGTGTTGGGGGCCTCGTCAACATCGTAGGAGTCCAGCAGGAAGGCCAGCACGCAACGCGTCAATCCCGCGGCGGGCTCAATCACATAGGGAAACCACCTTTCGCCAGCGGCCTGATCGAAGTACGACAGGTCGACACCGGAGTGCTCCGAGTGCGTCTTGAGGTCGAAGTCGGTGCGGTTGGCGATCCCCTCGAGTTCGGCCCACTCCGAACCGGCGAAACGGAAGCGGTACTCGATGTCCACGGTGCGCTTGGAGTAGTGCGACAGCTTCTCCGTGGGATGCTCGAAGAACCGCAGGTTCTCCTCCTGCAGGCCGAGATCTAGGTACCAGTCCCAGCGGGACTTCAGCCAGTACTCATGCCACTCCTCATCGGTACCCGGCACCACGAAGAACTCCATCTCCATCTGCTCGAACTCCCTGGTTCGGAAGATGAAGTTGCCCGGCGTGATCTCGTTGCGGAAGCTCTTGCCGACCTGTCCGATGCCGAACGGCGGCTTACGCCGGGCCGTGGTGGAAACGTTCGCGAAGTTGACGAAGATGCCTTGGGCTGTTTCGGGGCGCAGGAAGTGAACGGAGCCCTCGTCCTGAACGGGTCCGATCGAGGTGCGCAGCATGCCGTTGAAGTCACGGGGCTCAGTGAATTCTCCTCGGGTGCCGCAGTTCACACACACCACATCCGCCAGGGTGCCGGGCCGTCCCTTCTTCTCCTCGTATTCCTCGAGCAACTGGTCGGCCCGGTAACGCTTGTGACACTTCTTGCATTCGGTGAGGGGGTCACTGAACGCCGTAACGTGCCCAGAGGCCTCCCATACCTGCGGCGCCAGGATCACCGAGGAGTCCAAGCCCACCACGTCCTCGCGTCCCCGCACGACGTTCTGCCACCAGGCGCGCTTGATGTTCTCCTTGAGTTCCACTCCCAGCGGGCCGTAGTCCCACGCGGACCGACTGCCGCCGTAGATCTCCGAGGAGGGGTACACGAACCCCCGGCGCTTGCTGAGATTGACAATCGCATCGACGCGGTCAGCGGTCACTTGAGGGGCTCCAAGGCAGTCGGTTTGTTGTCAGGCGTGACACGTCAAGACTAACTGGCACCACTCGTCCGCCTGATCAGCACACGTGATGCCATGCTGACGCCTATGGACTTCCGCGATAGACGCCATGCGGGCGAACTGCTCCAGCCACTCGTCGCGGGCGCCATCGACGAGTTGGAGCTCGACATCGGCATCGGGTCGAGCAACCCGCTGATGGTGGTGAAGTCGCCGAGCGGCGTCGCGGTCGCCGCCGCCCTGGAAGAGGGCCTGCGGCTGGCCTCGGTCGAGGTCCCCGACGCTGCGGCTGTCGCAGACGTACTCGGGGCGATGACCCTCGGAGATCGAACGATGATCCTGGTGGACGACGGTGTCGAGACCGGGCGGACGGCCGCCTCGATCGCCGCTGAACTGCGCGCCGAGGGTGCCCGGCGGGTGTGGCTGGCCGTGCCTGTCTGCTCGCGACAGTCGGAGGCGGCGCTGAGCGGCAGGATCGATCTGATCCTGGCAGTCGCGCGCCCTTTGGGGCGGCGATCGCTGCACTGGCATTACGAGAACCTTGATGACTGACGGGGCTTCAGTCGGCCCCGATGTGGCGCTGGTGGTCGCCGGAACCCGGGGCGACCTGCAGCCCTTCCTGGCGTTGGCGACGGCGTTGCGCGCTGCCGGGGCAACGCCCCGGGTGCTGACGCATCTGGTGCACCGGCCGGCCGTTGTCGCTGCGGAATTGCCCTTCGTCGAGTTACCCGGGAACCCCCAAGAGTTCCTGACGACCCTCTATGAGCTGCAGCGCAAGTTTTGCGGGTTTGCCTTCGCGCGATATTCTGG
>CAYMPK010000072.1:7411-10999 GCA_964392145.1 uncultured Actinomycetes bacterium
CGGGAACCCCCAAGAGTTCCTGACGACCGATTGGGGACAGGACTTCATCAACGCCCGCAACCCGTTGACACTGCTGACCAGTCTGCGTCGGGGCGCCTCCGAACTCATCGACGACGTCATCTCCGCCCTGGAGTCGGGGCTCAGGGATGCCGACATGGTGGTGTTTTCTCCGATGGGCGTGGTGGCCTACCACGTAGCGGAGTCCCTGGGGATTCCCAGCGCCTGGGGTGCCCTGCAGCCGTTGACCAGGACGAAGGCGTGGCCCTCGCTGTTGGTCTCCCCGGGCCGCGACCTCGGTTGGGCGAACAATTACACCTACACCGTGGCTGAGCGGCTGCAGTGGTGGTTGTTTGGTGCCAGCGTTGACTCCTATCGCCGAGGCGCGGGATTGAAGCCCTACGGCCGCAGGGGTCCTTTCACGGAAATCGAACGCTCCCTTCCCGTGCTGTGCGGCTGGTCACCAGCCTTGTTGCCGGCTCCCACGGACTGGTCGTCACAGATATCTGTGACCGGGCGCTGGCACCTGCCCAGCAATGGGCGACTGCCGATGGAGTTGGACGACTTCCTCAATGCCGGGCCACCACCGGTCTACATCGGGCTCGGCAGTATGACAGTGCAATCCCCGGGCGCCACCACCCGGATGCTTGTCGCGGCAGCCCGGGAACTAGGCGCCCGCATCGTGCTGTCCCGCGGCTGGACCGGGCTTGGTGAGGGGATTGAGGACCGACAGGACATCCACATCGTCGGCGAAGTCCCGCACGACGCCCTGTTCGGGCGGTGCTCGGCGGTAATCCACCATGCCGGAGCAGGAACAGCGCAATCCGTCGCCGCCGCCGGGGTGCCCGGTGTGCCACTGCCATTCTTCGGCGATCAGCCATTCTGGGCGCGCCTCACCGCCGCACGGGGCATTGCTTCCAACCCGGTGCCCAAACACCGTTGGTCGACCGATCGAATCGCGGCCTCGCTGGCGCAGGCCCTGCTGGAACCGTGGCGCGGCGATAGAGCCCGGGCGATGGCACGACAGATGGCCCACGAAAACGGTGCCGAGGCTGCGGCGGCTCAGATCCTCGGGCTGCTCAGTTGACCCTGCGAACGGACGTGTCGCTGGAGGCCTTCAACGCGTTCACCGTCCCATGGGTCAGGGCCGTGCATTCGATCAGCAGTGGGTCACTGCGGGCTTGCGGTGTCCGCGTCCGCGGCCCGGTCGCCGGTGAACTCCATGAGACCATCGGGTTCGGCCGATATCAGCACCTCGAAGGCACTGGCATCGTCGATCGCCGACGCCAGCACCGGAACCGCGGCCACCTTCACGTCGAAGGAGCTCAGCGCCCGCCGGTAACTACCGACGCCCTGCCACCGGGTGACCAGTAGGTACGTGTCCCCATCGTCGATGTCCCTGACCAGTTCGGCGGATTCGCAGCCAGGCTGGGCGCGCAACGTCGCCAGTGCCGACCGCGCCGCCGACACGAAGGCGGCCCCTTCTGCTGGTCGGTGCCGTGTGACCACCAACATTGCCACTCCTCACTTCCGCCGCTGTTTCCCCGTCACCACACCCGGTGACACCTCGGCGAGCAGTGCTAGTTCACCATTGATGACATGCCGAAGAAGAAGGGCACGCGCAAGAAGCCGGCCAACAAGTCCACGAACAAGGGCTCCGGCCGGTCGAATGTCTCCTCGCGGCCGCTGTCGCCGAAAGGTCAGAAGGTTCCCTCCGGTCCGGTCAGCGATACCCGCCGCGCACTCGAGGTGAAGTCGACGGGTCCGCTGTTCTTCTTGCGGAAACTCCCTATCTGGCTGGTGGGTCTGTTCGCACTCGCGTTCTTCCTGCTGGGAGTTCTGTTGCCCTACAACTGGGCCGGTGTTTTCCTCCTGCTGCTGGCCGCTGTGCTCGTCTGGCTACAGATGCTCTCGTGGCCTGCCATCGGAACCGCGGCAAAAGTCCTGCGGGTCAGCGTCACGGTCGTGGTCGTCGCGGTCGGTCTGGGCAAGATCTTCGGTGCCTTCTAGCGCGCCCAATCTGGTGCCACCTTCGTGCGCAACTTGCTGGTAGTGGCGCAGCTCGACGGGCCGATAGCCAAGCGGTCGCCAGGGCCGGCTAGGCGCGACGGCCAGGGCGCGGGGACCGGGCTACGCCCAGCGGGTCCGTGGTAATTTCAGGAAGGGGTCCGGGACCGGAACCTATGCCCGGGTACCGCGATGGCCCGAAGGCTGCGGAAGCAGGTGCTCGGAAAGTGAGACTCCTACCATCACGTCCTAAGAGGCACTGGGGTGCGGTCGGAGGGATGGCCATGGTGCTCACCGCGACGGCCATGGTTTCGACCGCACAAGCCGGGCCCCGGACGTCCGTCGGGACCGCCAACACGGTCCTTGAGACGCCCGCCGGCGGCAGAGTCACCGTCTCGAAGCCCGCGGCATACGGCATCTCAGCGCCACTACGGAACCTTGCCGCGGTCCCCACGTCGGCCAATCCGACGATCGGCGAAGTGCCGAACTTCGCCCCTCCCGCCGGACCGGTCGGTGCGGTGGCGCAACCTCAGGTGGAAGCGCTGCGCGGAGGGAACACCGGTACCGCCCCGTCTCCGAAGCAGAGTTTCGAGGGCTTGGGCGACGGATTCGTCGGCCCCCAAGGAACTTTCCACCCAGACGTGATTCCACCCGACCCGAACGGCGATGTGGGACTCAACCACTACGTCCAGATGGTCAATATGGCTTTGGCGGTTTTCACCAAGGACGGAACCCCGGTCTATGGACCAGTCCCGATCAACACGTTGTTCGCCGGCATCGGTGGCCTGTGTCAGACGCACAACGATGGGGACCCGATCGTGAAATACGATCGGATGGCGGACCGATGGCTCGTCTCGCAGTTCGCTGTCGAATCGGGCGGTCCGGACTATCAGTGCATTGCCGTGTCGCGAACTCCAGACCCCGCTGGGGCCTATGCCTTGTACGCCTACGAGTACAACGCAATGAACGACTACCCGAAGCTCGGCGTCTGGCCGGACGCCTACTACGCCACGTACAACATGTTCGACGCAACGTCCGGCACCTCTCAGGGGGCGAAGACCTGCGCGTTCGATCGCACAGCGATGCTCGCGGGAGTAGCCACCTCCAACCAACAGTGCTTCGACTTCCAGCGTTACGCATACCTGCCGTCCGACCTCGACGGCAACACCCCGCCGCCACCGGGTTCGCCCAACTACATCGTTGGGCAGAACATCGAGCAGGACGGTTTGAACGTCTACCGATTCCACGTTGATTGGGCTGATGCGTCTAAGTCGTCGCTCACTGGCCCCGCTAATGTGCCGGTCAGTCCGTACGTCATCGCCTGCGCTTCGAGCTACCGCGGCAGGTGCATCGTGCAGCCCGGAAATCCGGCGATCTTTCCGTCGCTGGAGGCGCTGAACAGACGCACGATGTACCGACTCAGCTATCGCACCTTCGGCGATCACGAGTCTCTCGTCACCAACATGGCGGTTGCCGCGACCCAAGACCCGAACGGTCAATCCGCGGTTCGCTGGCTGGAGATCCGCTCCCCGGGAACTGCCCCGAACGTGTACCAGGAGGGCACCTTCGCGCCGGACACCACCT
>CAYMPK010000073.1:0-9122 GCA_964392145.1 uncultured Actinomycetes bacterium
TCGCGGTCAGCTACACGGCCTTCCTCGCGATCCTGGTGTGGCAATGGGTGGTGGTGGCGCGACTGGAACGCGATGATCCGGTGTACGGCCCCATCGCGATGCGGTACGCGATCATCATCTCCGCGATGACAGGGTGGGTCGGCGCCTCAACTTTCGCCTCACCTACTGTGCGCCCATGGATGTGGGGCGGCTTCGTGATCGTGTTCATCGTCGCGGTCGTGGTCTCCGCGTTCACTCTTGACCGTGACCCCCGCCACGCCGCAGAGGCCGGTCGACCGCTGGCCACCGATTCACTCCTGGAACGGTTCGCACTGTTCATCATCATCGTCCTGGGCGAAGTCGTTGCCAGCGTGATCAACGGCTTAGCAGGAGTTGAGCAGTTGTCGACCTCGGTGTTCCTCACCGGCTTCGCCGGCCTGGCAGTCGGGGTGGCGTTCTGGTGGTCGTACTTCGATCTGGTGGCGATGCGGGCACCGATCGCAACCACCCGAGCGCGGTATCTGTACAACCTCGCACAGCTTCCCCTCGCGCTCGCCATCACCGGGGTGGGCGCGGCAACCGTCAGCATCATCGACGACAGTGAAGCTGAGGCCACGCCCCATGCCACCGCTTGGATGTTCGGCGGATGTGTCGCACTGGCGATGGTCACCCTCGCTCTCCTCATGCGTTTGTTGGCGGACTATCACCGACTGCGAGATGCCTACAGACCGACACTCGTTGCCACCGTCGCGGTGGCCGGCCTCGCAATTGCCCTCGCAGCCGTGGATCCGGCACCACTGGTGCTGGCCACCACGATCTTCCTCGCGATGTGTGCCCAATGGGTCTTCGCGGTAAGCCGGTGGCTTGCCACCGAGGACGGGCGGGCCGCGATCGCGCAGGTTGAGTCAGGATCGACCGGGGGTGCCTAAGCCGCGACGGACGCAGTCCCCAGCGGCGGAATCGATGCGCTCGCTAGAGTCGCCGACATGCGCATGTCTATTGCTGTTGAAGCCACTGGGGTCACGACGGCGACCGTGATCCTGACCCAGGAGCAGGTGGACGAGTTGCGAGGCAGCCCGGGACGCTCCCGCGTTCCACTGGCCATCACCTACGACGGCAGCACCTTTCGAACGAGCATCTCGGTGTACCGGGGACGTTGGATGATGGTGGTGAACAAGGAGATGCGCGAAGGCGGTCTGGTTCCGGGGGATTCCTACGATGTCGACGTCGTGGTCGACACAGCCACGCGCACGGTGGAGGTTCCGGCCGATTTGGCTGCGGCACTGGAAGAGGCCGGCCTGCAGGAGAAGTGGGACGGGCTCTCCTATTCCCATCGAAAGGAGCACGTACGAGCGATTCAGGACGCCAAGAAGCCGGAGACTCGGCAGCGCCGGATAGACAAGGTGCTACAGAGCCTCTCCCGTGGTTGAGTCGCGGCTCCTCTGGTTGAGTGGCGCAGCGGGTCGCACCTGCACCTCACTGTTGACTTTCGCCAGCTTCCACCCCAGAGAGTTGCGCCGAACGGGGCGCGTCGGCTGCTGCGGAGCGACGCCATCGTGGACGTTGATCCTCACGGAACAACACGAAAACCCCTGCGGCCAGCAGGAGTACGACTCCGCCCACAATTCCTTCCATCCGGTAGGCGTCGACCATTGCCTTCTTCTGCTCGACCGCGATCGTCTCCACCTCGGTCAGCGGTACCGAGTACTGGGAGGCCGCCTGTTCGCTGGACACCCCACTGCGCAGCGACTCGGCGATCGATGCGGCTTGGGTTTCGTCGCCGCCGGAGGCGAGAAGCTCGCTGGTGAGCGAAGCCTGGAATGTCGAGAAGACGACAGTCGACATGATCGCCACCCCGACAGCGTTACCCAGACTGCTGGCCGCACCTCGGAAGGCCGACGCACTTCCCTCGCCACCCTTGGAGGCCAGGTTCATGATGGCGTTTGTGATCGGGGCATTGGTGGCATTCTTCGCCCCCGTGTAGAGGCACAAGACAGCCAGCGAGAGCACAAGCGGTTCGGTGACGGTCTGGGTGGCGGCCAGAAACAGCGTGGCGGCCGTTCCCAACATCGCGGCAGTTCCGGTGATACGAATGCCCCAGCGCCGGATCATGCGCCCCGAGAGCCAGGCTCCTGCAAGGCTCGTGATCTCCACCGGAATCATCAGAAGAGCCAGATGGATGACATCCTGCCCGTACACGAGTTGTATGCCGATCATGGCGTAGTAGGTGAGACCGGCCAGCGGTACCAACATGACCGCCACCAACAGGAGGCGAAATCCGCCGTGGCGGAGGACGGTGATATCCAGACTGGGCTTGGACAGCCGACGCATGAGGATCACCAGGATCGCGCTGGCGACTACCGCGGCGGAGAGCCAGACCAGGGTTGAGGTGGAACGGAGTCCGACGGCGTTGAGGCAGTTGATCGACTGCACGACGCTCGCCAGGGCGAACCCCGCCAGGGCCGGCGTCCACAGCTCCCCACGCTCGCCCCGCTGCTGATCGTCCGCAGGCAGCATGCGCGCGGCACAGAAAGTCCCCGCCAGGGCGGCGAACATCCAGAATCCGATCACAAACCGCCAACTCGTCGCGCCGACCAGCAGCGCGGCAACTATGGGCGCAAAGAGGTAGACCAGTGGATTCACTGCCGCCACAGCGGCGAATCCGCTGGCGCGGGAATTGCGCGTGACGAGTCGGGCGCTGAGGACCCCGAGAACCACAACGAACAGCCCCTGCTGTCCGATGCTGCCCAGGAGCATCCCGATGGACGCCATCCCCATCCCGGTCGACACCAGCACGCAGAGGTACCCGATCGCCATGACCAGCCCGCAGTAGACGACGAAGCGCCGGGGACCGATCCGGGGTCCGAGGACCCCCGCCAAGAAGATGACCAGCAGCGCCCCGATGCTCGGCATCTGACGAAGGAGTGACTGCTGGGACTCGGAGGCATCGAGGTCGTCGATCATCGGCAGCACCAGGAAATTGAACGTCGCGGCGCTGACGGTCGCCGCAGCCATGACGACGCATACGCCGACGATCAGGCGCTTCTCCTGACTGTTCATCATCCGACTCCCGATGCACAGCGAGGTACGCCGAACAAGGTCGACGCCTACGAAGGCGTCCCACTCAATCAGGAGTCACACCCGTATCGCAATTCGGCGCTGCAGCCGCGTCGGGATCGGCTTCCCTGGAATCCAGTCCGGGGGTCGCTCCTTCTCTTCGCGAGCTGCCCCAAATAACGATGTGGCCGGGGGTGCCATCAATGACCAGGCACCCCCGGCCACATCGCCGGGAAGTACTTACTCCGAGTCGAGTACCGCTGCGTCCGCCCCGGTCGGCGGTGTGCCAACCCGGACCTCCACGCGCGCCGGTCGATGGGCCGCCACCAGGGCCGAAAGCTTGATCCGCAGGATCCCCTCACGGTAGTCCGCTTCGACGGCCTCGGCGTCGATCCTCGTGCCCAGTTTGAACTCTCGACGGAAGGTGCCGGAACGCATCTCGTTGACCAGTACCTTCTCGCCCTCGGCGACATCGGTCATGTCGCGCCGCCCAGAGACAACCAGCGTGTCGTCGAGTACCTCGACTGCTATGTCCTCCGGCTTGGTACTGGGCACTTCGACGTCGACGTAGACATCGTCTCCCGACTGGATGAACCGAGCAGCTGGGGTCCACACGGACGCGAGCTGGTTCCCGAAGGCGTCACGGATCATGGCGTCGAACTGAGAGTCGAGCCGATTACGACGGACGCCGAATGGGGTGTGCATTGCCATGGTTGTGTCTCCCTTCGTGTATTGGCACTCTGTGCCTAAGAGTGCTAACGCGAGGAATTCCAGCGGATATTCCCGCTGGCGTGAGGAAAGGAAGATCTCAGGACTTGTCGGCCGGAACGTCGTTCGCCCGATAGTCAGCCACAATCGCATTCGCGTGGCCGTGCCCCATCCCGTGCTCGCTCTTGAGCAGGTTGACCATGTCCATGTGCTTGTCGAGATCCGCGGATCGAAGGATGTTCTTCCAGTACTCGATGGGATGCCCGTACTTCTTCTCGATCGATGGGAAGTAGGACGCCGGGCCTTTCACCTTCTCGGTCATGGGGTGAATGGTATTCGCACCTGCACGCAGCCCGGATGAGAACGACCGGGTCCCGCCGGAACGTTTCGGCACGGGGTTGATGTTGGCGACTGAGGCACCTGTGGGTATGTCCCCGGCACCGCAGTCCGGCAGAGCTGGTCTACACCAACCCACAGGAGGACCCCGTGAGTATCAGACATTTGCGCTGGCGCATCGGCGCGACCGCCGTCGCCTGCCTGTCCGCAGCATCCATCGCAGCGCCGTCGGTGGCGCACGCATCGGCAGAGGAACTGCTGCCAACCGCCCAGGCCCACAACAACGTCGTCATGCAGGAGTTGCCGAGCACTGGGCCGCTGCCCGAGGTCCACTCGGCTGACTACGGCGACCCGGCGAAACCCTGGATCGTCGGAGTCGGTGACTCCTACATGTCCGGGGAGGGAGCGATCTGGTCGAACAAGAACTACTCCGGCGACCGGGCCCTGTGGACGTTCCACTGGACCGGCGGAATCAACCAGGTCTACGGCGATAACAATGGACAAGAATCCATCCCCTACGCCCACCGCAGCTACAGCGCTCCGATGCACATCGGCGGCGACTGGAACAGTAAGAACCTGGCCGTCTCAGGCGCCGAGCAGCCGACCGTGACCGCCGAGGGCAACCGCTGGAAGCCAGGGATCGACTTCAACGGTCAGGCCGCGATGCTGCGAGACTTCGCCAAGGACAATGATGTCAAGGCGGTCGCCCTATCCATCGGCGGCAACGACTTCGGATTCTCCGACCTCGCCAGCCTCTGCGTCCGTCAGTACCTGCTGCCAGCCGGCACCCCCGCCAAGAACCTTCCAGACGCGAGGCGCCTGAACTCAAAGGACAACTACAAGAAGGTTCGGGACCGGGTCAAGACTGCCGCTGTCAACGTGTCCAAGGCGATGGAGCAAGCCGGCAAATCGCCCAGGCAGTGGAAGCTGCTCTACCAGACACCACCGATGTTCATCAGCAGCGCTGCCCACACCCAGTACAGCGATCGGTGGGGCTACGACCGCCAGAACTATGGCGGGGCGGGCTTCCTCAACGACGACCTCGACTGGCTGAACTCCGAGGTTGCGCCCAATCTGCGCAATGCCATGATTGCCGGCATCCGCGACGCCCAGGCCGAGATGCGCGGAACCCAAGTCGTCGTCATCGACAACTCGGACGCGTTCAACTACCACCGTCTCGCGGACAAGGCCACAACGCAGCACAACTTCTACCGCAATTACCTGGGGATGAACCCTCCGTACAAGATCGACAACGGCAAGGACGGAGAGTGGGTAACCCCGCTGGTACTGGCGAATCAATTCGCCGGCGACTGGCACTGGAAGCAGAACCCCTTCCACCCGAACTACTGGGGCCAGCGCGCCCTGTCCGCCGGCATCGAGCTGGGTCTCTATCAGCCCGTGGTCGACGTGATCATCAAGGTGGAGCGCGACACCAGCAGGGAGTTGGACACCAAGGGTCGCCCGGCGATGAAGATCACCAACTCGTGGTACCTCTAGCCGGGGATGAAGTTCCCCCGGCAGACTCACCCAAGGGCATCGACGCCCGATGCCGCCACCTCGCGCCGGAGAGTTCGAAGATGCAGACCTGGTTCAACGCGGAACTGATCGGGAGTTGTGGCTCCACTTCCTCAGCGATGCGGCGGACCAGGCCGGCGTCGTCAGTGTGGGCGAGCGTCAGATGCGGAACCACGTGAGCGTGCGCCCCTTCGTAGGGCCGCAGGCCGGGCCACATCTCAGTGACCTGTTCGGTCAGACCTCGGAATTCCTCCTTCGGTGTGGGGGCGAGGTAGACAACACCGGGAAAGGTTCCCAACGAGCGGAAGGTGACATCGATCGGAGGCGTACGTCGGCATAGATCGGCGAGCTCCGAGAGCACGCCGGCGGTCAACTGACGTCTGCTCAGGAACGGATACATCACCGTGATGTGCGCAGGCATCCGCCGTCCAGCGGGATGACCGGGTCGGTCGCGCCAACGCGATACCATCGACTCCAGCTCAGGTACCGGAATGACCAACGCACACCTACCAACAGTGCTCACGTGCTTCTCGACCTGCACACCCCAATAATGCCCTCACCAAGGGTGGCGCCACCACCGTCGAACGCTGCTTGACAGGCAATACTAGGCGCACATACTATCCCACTAGTAAGCGCACATATCAAAGGAGCATCAGATGTTCGAGTGGACTCACACCGTCACGACCCCGGCAACACCCGAGGAGGTCTGGCAGTTGTACGCCGACGTGCAGCGATGGCTGGAGTGGGACTCCGGACTTTCCCATGTCTCACTCGACGGCGACTTCGCCGCCGGCAGTTCGGGGACCATGGTGGTGGAGGGCCAACCCCCGCTGACCTGGACGTTGGTGGAGGTGACGGAGAACGTGTCCTTCACGGATGTCACTGAACTCCCGGGAATGGCAACACTCACCTTCTCGCATCGTGTCGAGCCCACTCCCGAGGGCAGCGCCATCACCCATGGCGTACGCATCGAAGGCCCGGCCGCGGCGAAACTGGGTCCAATGGTCATCTCGGATACCCCCGAAGCGATGGAGATGCTGGCCAGAATCGCCGCCGCCACATGAGTCGCCACGCCGACGCCTGGGAGAGTCCCGGCTTCCTACTGTGGCACGCGACCCTGCGCTGGCAGCGAGCGATGGTCGAAGCACTCGCTCCCTACGACATCACGCACGTGCAGTTCGTACTTCTGGCCTCCGCCTGGTGGCTCTGCGAGCACGGCGGCCCCCCGCGCCAACGGGATTTGGCGGATCACGCAGGAACGGACCCGATGATGACGAGTCAGGTGGTTAGGACCCTGGCCGAGAAGGGCCTGGTGGTGCGAGAGGTCGACCCCGATGACCGCCGCGCGTGGAGAATCCGGCCGACGCCTGAAGGTGCGGACCTGGCGCGCCGGGCAATCGCGTCGGTGGAAGACGCCGACGCCGCGTACTTCGCGACTGTGCCATGTGACTCACGCGCCGGGATGCTCGCGGCGCTGAAGATCCTCGGCGGCAAGCAGGACTGATTGGGCGCGGACCGGCAAGCGGAGTCGCAAGGTGCAGCAGTGGTGCACCTCGGAGGCTTGCTTCACCCAGTCGCCACCTGCGACCTTGCTCCCGTGCACTCCTCGTGGAGACGATGTGTGTGTCGGGTTGAGTTCTTCGCGGGAGGAGCAGGGCCATGAGATTCCTGATCGGGGCGACCGGGGTCGCGATATCCATAGTTGCCTTGGGGGCGTGTAGCTCGGGCTCGTCCACCACGGGACCGACCGTGACCGCGACGGTGACCCAGGACGGGACGACGTCGTCGCAGGCCGCCGGCGGTGGCGGATCGTCAGCCACAAAGGACTGCGGCATACCCAAGGCAGTGAGCAACACTGTCCTGGCCGGTCGAAACCTCTCGGGTTGTGACCTCTCGTCGCGAACCTTCACCAACGTCACTATGGACGGCTCGAACTTCTCAGGAGCCAACTTCGCCAACTCCTCTTTCGCAAAGGTCACGGCCAGTGGGAGCAATTTCTCGCGGACCAACTTCACGAAGGTGACGTTCGCGCAGTCCACGTTCTCTGGGTCCGATTTCACCGGCGCGAATCTGTCGGGCGCATCAGCCACCGAGTCCATCTTCTACGGCAGCAATTTCACCGGCGCGACGACGACTGGATTCACGGCCCCCGGGGTGCCGGGCTCCTAGAACACATGCACCCCCGGTGTCCCTGCTTGGATCTGCTTCACAAGCAGACTGATGTGCACCCGACCGTTGAACGGCGCAGTTGCCGCGCAGACGCAGTTGCCGTGCGGCCGCCGTTGACTGCCGGTCAGACCTCCTGAGGATCCAACGTCGCCGTGGGCCCATCCTCCGGTATCTCACCGAGTCGGGACAGCGCGACCGAACCGCCGATCGCGACGACGAGCCCGACGATTGCGACGGGAGTGAACCCTTCCCGGATCCGATCGCCCAAGAAGGCCAACCCGATGAGGGAAGGAATCACCGTCTCGGCCACAACCATGGCCGCCGTGGCCTGCGTTACCGCGCCACGTTGCAGGGCAGTGGCCAGGGCAAGCAGCGACAGCGCCCCAGCCGCCACGAGCCCGTATGCCGCCGGGTCCGTCAGCACACCCATGACCGTGACCGGGGAATCCAGCGTTCGAATCGCGATGCCCACCAATCCGAACCCGAACCCGGCCAAGGCCCCCAAGGCCGAGATCGCCCAACGTCCCTTCATCCTTGCCGCCAGCAGCGTGAGGATGAGCAGCACCACAGAGGCACCGAGCGGGAGCCACTTCTGCCAGGCAACCAGCTCAACCTTCTCGTCGGCGCCTGCCGAAAGTCCGAGCGCGAGCAGACCGGCCGTCACTGCTGCGACGCCCAGCCACTCCCCGCGCGACAGCGGGATCCGTAACCAGGTGGCAGCCGCGATAGCCGTGACCGCTAGGGCCCCCGCGGTGAAAGCCTCAACCACGAACAGCGGCAGTGTCTGCAAGGAGATGAACATCAACAGGAAGCCTGCGGCGTCGAGTCCGAGCCCGAGAAGGTACGGGCCGGAACGTAACAGCCGGACCAGCAGGCCAGGATCGAGACCCTCCGTGCCCGCCGTCTTCTTGGCGCCGATCGACTGCAGAACGGTCGCCATGCCGTAGCAGACAGCGACTCCGGCAGCTGCCAACAGCGCGATGGTCACGTTCTGAGGCTAGCCGGTCGTTCATTGGCTCGTCGGCGTGTGTTCACGCAACCTTGGCTTTCCGTATGCCGTTCCGTGAACCAGCCCGCATTAGATTCTCGACAGGCCGTGAGAGCGAATCTGTGTGTGGAGGGAGCGTCCGTGGCCAAGCGGAAGAAGAAGCTGGGAAAGAGAGAGGTATCAGGACTCCTTCGTGAGCAGAGCCGCCTCATGGAGGCAGCGTCGGTCCTGCTTGCCGACATGGCTGTCGTCGCCTCCCCCGGACGCCAGGAGCGCGCCGAGGAACTCGAGAGGATTCGCCGCCAGAGCGTTTCTTGCGCGGACACCGTGCTTGCGGGCTTGAGTGACCAGAAGGCCAACCGGCGTCGGC
>CAYMPK010000073.1:9132-10985 GCA_964392145.1 uncultured Actinomycetes bacterium
TCCGTCGGTGGCGTCGTCGAGAGGTTCGCCGTCATCGGCGCTCTCCTGTCATCGACGGAAACCCAGTTCCTTCCCGCCACCTTGTCGCGCAATCTGACGGTCTTGAATGCGATGGCCGCTGCAACGGTCCGGGTTCTCAACCGTTCAGCTGGCGCAGCTCAGGTTGAGCGAAGCGTGTGGGCAGTCCGGCTGGGCGCCTCCGAGGTGGACCGAAACCTGTTGGAGATGTCCTCGACCATCCTCGATCCTCAGACCCGCCGCACCCTGGAGCAGATCGATGCCGTTGCCACGGAACTCGATGAACTCGCCGCAGGTGCAAGGGCGTTGGCGGCATAGTGAGAGGGCGCGGGCGACATCGGCTGAGGACCACTTGAGACGCAACCCGAAGTCCGGCGCCATCTCTGGGGTACTGGCCGAATTCGTGGTTCTGCTACCCGCAGCCGCTGCCACCTTCCGGCAACTGGTGCAAGCGGATCCAGCTGAACGGATCGGCTGGCACCAGGAGTTGCAGGAACTCGAGCGACGTTCCGACCGCATGTTCACGGACGTATTGACGAGGGTCGCAGACGGTTCGGTCTCCCCACTCGAACGCGACGACCTCCTTCGGCTAGTGGACAGTCTCGACAAGGTCATCGAGCACCTCGAACTGGCCGGCGCACTGGTCGTGGGATTCGAGCTCCACGAGATCCACCAAGGCATCCTTGACGGCGCCGACAAGCTCGTGGCAATGAGCGAGACGGCGGTCGACATAGTGACGGTTCTCAAGGAGCCGAAACAGGTGGGGAGACGACAATTCGACTTCTATCGCGACGAGTCGAACATGGAGTCCGCCTACCGTTCCATGCTCTTCGAAGCCCTGGCACCAGATGTGTCCAACCCGATCAACGCGATGCAGGAGACGACGCTGATTGCGGCAGTCGAATCGGCGACGTCGGCACTCGAGAAATTCGTCCAGGCGCTGGGTGCCATCGCGGTGAGGGGAAACTGACCTCTGGCGGAGGTGCCTATGTTCACCGAAACTCCGCGCGGCGTTCAACAGCACCATGGATTGCCGTCATCTCGCTGCGCGATGCTGTCGACCATGGAAGCTCGAGTCGTACTCCGCGCATCGATCGCTCAGGCCACTGGTCCTTCGGTCATTGTCACTCCCGACGGATGGGAACTGGGGGAAGCCCTCGTCAGGGCCTGTAACAACGTCTTGGTCGCGGCGCGGCTCCGCCCGGCCCATGCGGACGCCGCCCCAGCCCTCATCCATCAGCGCCAACCGTTGAAGTTCGAAGCCCGCGTGATCATGTTCGGCGACGAGGCTGCCGATGCCGTGAGCGCGGCGATTCAGGACGGAAGATTCGAGGAGTACGCCGACGCCTACTTGACGCGGCTGGTTCGGTCGGCGCGGAAGGGCCGGTACAGCCTCGTGAGCGCTCAACTCGAGCTGGAGGATGTCGATCCGCTTGGGTTCGCAGACGCCGCCGCGGAACATGCCTACAGGTCGTGGCCGGGTTGGCCTGCTAGCTCCGAATCCTCGAGGCTGTGACCTGAAAGCTCAGGCACTCCCGCGCGCGCGTCGTCGACGCGTTGGAGGAGTGCCACGAGCTGCGCCCGGATCGCCTCACCTTCCTCCGAGTCATGAACGAGGCATCGCCCCACCGTCTCCGGGACGGCGAGGGCCCTCGAGCGCAGTTCCCAGCCGCCCTCGGTAAGGGATACCTCGACGGTTCGCTCATCGTCGTCGGCTCGCCGGCGACCGACCAACCCAGCCGCCTGCAACCGTCTCAACAAGGGCGACAGCGTGCCACTCGCAAGATGTAGTCGTACGCCGAGCTGACCGACCGTGAGCGGGGAGTCCTCCCATA
>CAYMPK010000074.1:0-4171 GCA_964392145.1 uncultured Actinomycetes bacterium
CCGCGCGGGGGTCACCACCGGGGAGTGGGCCCAGGCGCTGCGGGACACCTTCGGGGAGTACCGGGCCCCCACCGGGGTGGCAGGGGTGACCGGGGTCTTCGACGGCGGTGAGTCCCTGAACGTCGTTCGCGAGGCGGTGCGGACGACCGGCGAGGAACTGGGTGGTCGCGTGAGGTTCCTGGTCGGAAAGCCAGGTCTGGATGGACACTCCAACGGGGCCGAGCAGATCGCAGTCAGGGCCCGGGACTGTGGATTCGAGGTCGTGTACCAGGGCATCAGACTGACGCCGGCGCAGATCGTCGCGGCAGCGGTGGAGGAGGACGCCCACGTCGTGGGCCTGTCGATTCTGTCGGGTTCCCACCTGGAGTTGGTGCCCGAGGTGGTCAACGGGCTGCGGGCCGTCGGTCTCACCGACGTGCCGGTCGTGGTCGGCGGGATCATCCCGGAAGCCGACGCCGAGACACTACTGGCAGGCGGCGTCGCCGCTGTTTTCACTCCAAAGGACTACGACGCAAACGCCATCATGCTGCAGGTGGTGGAAGCGGTGCGCTCGGCACACGGCCTCGATCCGTTGCTGGTGGGGGTGTGACCTTCGGGTGCCGAACGACCCGCGCGGTTGAGTCTCAGACCTCCCCGCGTCGTTGCCAGCGGAAGGTCGTCAGCGCCAGTACGGCGCCCGCGATGGTCCAGATGACCAGAACCAGGGCCACCATCGGCAACTCCCATGAGCCGGCAACCTCCTGCGCCTGGAACGAATCGGGCAGGAACACCGAGCGCATTCCCTGGGTGAGCCACTTCAGGGGGAAGAAGGATGCGAACACCTGCATCCAATGGGGAAGTTGGCTGAACACGAAGAAGACGCCCGAGGTGAACTGAAGTACCAGCACGATCGGGGTAACCAGAGCCGGCGCACCCTTGCCCGTCTTGGGTACCGACGAGAAGGCTATGCCCAACAGGGTGCAGCACATCAGACCCAGCACCGAGATCCAGACGAAGGTGAACCACTTGAAAGCCGTCTCCGGCAACGTCAGGCCGAAGAACGCGATCCCGATCGCCATCAGCAAGATGACCTGGACGACGTAGATCATCACGACCATGCCGATCTTGCCGATGAAATAGGCCGACTTGGGCATCGGTGTGCCCTCGAGGCGCTTGAGGGTGCCGTCGTCCCGTTCCTGCGGGATCGAGATGGCCAGGTTCTGAAACGACGTGTAGACGATGCCCGAGGCGATCATCCCCGCGGCGAAGTACTGGCTGAACGAGACGCCGGGAGCGATCTCCTGGGTGAACACGGAGCCGAACACGACCATCAGAAGCAGCGGTAGGGCGAAGGTGAATACCGCCGCCTCGCGGTCCCGGAAGAACTGCTTCATCTCGATGCGGGAGCGTCGCAGCCCGAGCCGAACCGTGTTCGGAAGGGTCGGAACGCCCCTGTCGGGTGACCTCGTGGTGGTCTCGCTCATGGCCGAGCCTCCGTCGCCGTGGGTTCCGAGATGAACTCCGCTTCGCCGATCAGGGTGAGGTAGGTGTCCTCCAGCGTCGGGCGTCGAACCGCCAGACCGGGTATCTCCCCGCCGAACCGGTCCGCCAGGTCCGCGACCACCGAGGTCGGGGTCGCAGTCTCCATGACGTGGAGGTCACCGTCTTCCTCCCAGGTGACCCGGGCCAGCCCACTGCTGCGGCCGCCCAATCGTTCCGGAGTGTCGCAGGCCACGACCTTGCCCGCGGCGATCACCGCGACCCGATCGGCCAGGGCCTCGGCCTCATCCAGGTAGTGCGTAGTCAGCAGGATGGTGGTGCCTTCGGCCTTCAGGCTGCCGATCAGCTCCCAGAACTGGCGCCGAGCCTCCGGATCGAAGCCCGTGGTCGGTTCGTCGAGGAAGAGTACGTCCGGTCGTCCGATGATCCCGAGGGCCACGTCGAGGCGTCGCCGCTGGCCGCCGGACAGATTCGAGGTGCGTGCCTTCGTCTTCTCGTCCAGGCCGACGGCGACGATGACTTCCTGCACGGAGCGGGGGTTGGGGTAGTAGCCGGCGAAATGCTCCAGCGACTCATGGACTGTCAGGTCGCCCAGATCCCGGGAGGTCTGCAGCACGATCCCGAGCCGCGCCCGCCACTCCCGAGGTGACGTCTGAGGATCCACCCCGAGGACCTTGACCTCGCCGGCCGTCCGGTGGCGATACCCCTCAAGGATCTCCGTGGTGGTGGTCTTGCCTGCGCCGTTGGGGCCCAGCAGTGCGAAGCATTCGCCGTCGAGGATCTCCAGATCCACACCGCGAACGGCCTGGACGTCGCCGTAGTTCTTCATCAATCCAGTTGCGCTGATCGCGATGTCGCCGGCCACGGCACGAGTCTTGCAGATGAGGGCCCCCGGTGGGTGGCACGGCAGGGCCGACCGTCGGCCTCGCTAGCCTGTCCGCATGCGTGTAGTGATCGCCCGCTGCCAGGTCGACTACGCAGGTCGGCTCACCGCCCACCTGCCGATGGCCCCCCGGTTGATCATCGTGAAGGCCGACGGCTCGGTGTCCGTACACGCCGACGACCGTGCCTACAAACCACTCAACTGGATGAGTCCGCCCTGCACTCTCACGATCGAGGTCAACGAACCCGTCGACGGTGGCGACGCCCCCGATGGCGGGGCGGTCGAGAGCGCTGCACAACTCGGGGAGTCCTTTGATGGCGACGGCTCGACCGGCACCGCGATTGAACAGATGTGGCGGGTGGTGAACAAGGCGGGCGAGGAGCTGCAGATCGCCATCGCCGAGGTCCTGACCGATGTCAGCCATGAACTCGGCGTCGACCCGGGCCTGGTCAAGGACGGGGTCGAGGCGCACCTGCAGGAGCTGCTCGCCCTGCATGTTCACACCCTTGGCGACGGTTGGACACTGGTGCGACGGGAATTCCCGACGCCGATCGGTCCGGTGGATCTGATGTGTCGGGACGCCGACGGTTCCAACGTTGCGGTGGAGATCAAACGACGGGGGGAGATCGATGGGGTCGAGCAGTTGACGCGCTATCTCGACCTCCTCAATCGTGATCCCGCGCTGGCACCGGTCGCGGGTGTCTTCGCAGCGCAGGAGATCAAGCCCCAGGCACGGCTGCTGGCCGAGGACCGCGGTATCCGCTGCTTGGTCCTGGACTACGACGAGTTGCGCGGAGTGGAGGACCCCACGCTCAGGCTCTTCTAGGTCGGCGCTGCCAGCGGTCGCCCGTGCTGCACGGGGCCGGTTGTGTCGGTGTGGCGAGGCTTCTGGGAGACTCGGAGCGGAGCCGGCGGCCGCCTGAACGGGTGCGTTTCCGCGGCGTCCCGGATCGCGGCACACCCTCGATCCGCACCGGTTGCAAGTGACAGGAGTGGTTGGACGAGATGACTGAGATCGCGAACGTCGGCATCGTTGGCTTCGGCACCATGGGCGCCGGCATCGCGGAAGTGCTGGCCCGCGGTGGCCACTCCCTGATCGCGGTCGTGCCGGATGAGGAGGCCGGGGCCATCGGACGCGCCCGGTTGGAGTCCTCCACTGCGCGTGCCGTGGCGCGCGGCAAGTTGGCCGAGGACGAGCGCCAGCAGATCCTCGACCGGGTCACCGTCAGCACAGATCTCGCCGACCTCGCCGGGGCTGACCTGGTCATCGAGGCCGTGCCCGAGAAGCTCGAACTCAAGAAGCAGATCTTCGCCGAACTCGACGGGATCCTCGGCTCGGACGCCATCATCGCGAGCAATACCTCGGCCCAGCGGATCACCGAACTCGCCGTGGCGACCTCCCGCCCCGGCCGCGTCGTCGGGACCCACTTCTTCAATCCGGCACCGGTGCTGAACCTGGTGGAACTCGTTTCGACGGTCACGACAGACGCATCCGTCACCGAGTCCGTTCACGCATTCCTGGATTCGCTCGATCGGGCCGTGGTCGAGGTCCGCGATCGCCCCGGATTCATCGCGAATGGGCTCCTCTTCGGCTACCTCAATCACGCTGCCGCCATGTACTCGGAACGGTACGCCTCCAGGGAGGACATCGACGCCGCGATGCGGCTCGGCTGTGGGTACCCCATCGGCCCGCTTGCCCTACTCGACCTCATCGGGCTGGATACCGCCTACGACATTCTGGACGCGATG
Source organism: uncultured Actinomycetes bacterium (assembly GCA_964392145.1). Taxonomy (GTDB): domain Bacteria; phylum Actinomycetota; class Actinomycetes; order S36-B12; family UBA10799; genus JACJWR01. The sequence goes on from CAYMPK010000074.1 coordinate 4,112, forward strand.
TACCACGACAGCAGGGATCGGCTGCACGCTCCGACGCCCCTGTTGCGTCAACTCGTGACT
>CAYMPK010000074.1:4181-10924 GCA_964392145.1 uncultured Actinomycetes bacterium
AAGCAGTTGATCGCCGCGGGACATGTGGGGGAGAAGGCCGGTCGGGGCTTCTACACCTATGAGGGACCCGGGTCCGCGGTCGTGGTCGACGATGAGGAGACCCCTGCGGTGGCGGAAGGCGGCTCCACCGCGACCCGGGAGATCGCCAAGGTCGGGGTGGTCGGGACCGGCACCATGGCCAGCGGCATCGTCGAGGTGTTCGCCAAGAGCGGTTACGACGTCGTGTTCGTCGCTCGCTCGGAGGAGAAGGCCGCCGGCGTGCGCGCCGGCGTTACCAAGTCGCTGGATCGCGCTGTCAGCAAGGGCCGGCTGACCGAGGAGGCCCGGGACGAGGTGCTCGCACGGATCACCGGCGCGACCGAGCGGGAGGCCCTTGCCGACGTGGATCTCGTCGTCGAGGCCATCGCCGAGGACCTCGATATCAAACTCGCCCTGTTCGCGGACCTCGACCGCATCTGCAAGCCCGGTGCGGTACTCGCCACCACGACATCGTCGCTGCCGGTGGTGGAGATGGCAGCGGTGACGTCCCGCCCGCAAGACGTGATCGGGATGCACTTCTTCAACCCGGCACCGATCATGAAACTGGTTGAGGTGGTCACCACGATCCAGACCGCAGAGGACGTGACGGCGACAGTCGTCGACGTCACCCGCAAGGTCGGCAAGCATCCTGTCCTGTGCGGCGATCGTGCCGGCTTCATCGTCAACGCGCTGCTGTTCCCCTACCTCAACGATGCCGTGAAGATGCTGGAGGCCAACTATGCGTCGGCTGACGACATCGACCTTGCGATGACCAAGGGCTGCAGCCTCCCGCTGGGTCCGTTCGCCCTCCTGGATGTGGTGGGTAACGACGTCTCGTTGGCCATCGAGGATGTTCTCTACATGGAGTTCCGCGAGCCGGGCTTCGCGCCGGCGCCCATGCTGCGTGATGTCGTGACCGCTGGCTACCTCGGACGCAAGACCGGTCGGGGCTTCCGCAGCTACGCCCGCTAGAACCAGCGGCGCGGGTCGGGGTCAGCATGGGGCGCAAGAACCGACGGGACAACCGAGCGCCCAAGCCGGTCCATGGAGGTGCGCCCAGAACCCGGGAATCCGGCCCCCGTGGCGAGTGGATTGTGCAGTCGATCACCGGGGCATCATCGGCCAAGGAGTACGTCTGCCCGGGCTGCAACCAGGTGATTCCGCCTGGGACACCGCATATCGTCGCCTGGCGCGAGGATTCGATGATCGGCGTCGAAGGTCGCCGCCACTGGCACACACCGTGCTGGCGTCGGGGAGCAGCGACCAGATGAACCCGCCCGCGGACGTACAGGTCAGGGCCGGTTGTGAGGAGTGGGACAGGTGAGGCAACGGATCACTGCCAACAGCGTGCTACCTGCTCGGCGGCTCCCGTTGACCCTGACCACCGCCGATGGCCTGCACCTCGTCGGGGAGGCGGCTCTTCCGCAGGACGGTGAGGCCGGGGCCACGATCGTCTGTGTGCATCCGCTGCCGACCCACGGTGGGATGATGGATTCGCACGTCTTCCGCAAGGCGGCCTGGCGGTTGCCCGCACTCGCCGGTATCGCCGTCGTTCGATTCAACACACGGGGTACCAGCAGCGCGGCGGGGACCAGTGAGGGTGACTTCGACCAGGCGCGCGGGGAGGGCCTGGATCTCGCCGCGGCGGTCGAGTGGGTCCTCGCTGCCGGGCTACCTGATCCTTGGTTGGTCGGGTGGAGTTTCGGGACCGATGTCGTGCTGCGACACGGACTGCTGCCAAGCGTCCCGGGTGCCGTGCTGCTCAGTCCGCCACTGCGCTTCGTCGGGACCGAGGAACTCAACGCCTGGTCCGTGGACGGCCGCCCGCTGGAGGTGCTCGTGCCGGAGTTTGATGACTACCTGCCGCCCGAACCGGCCATCCGCGCCTTTTCCGTGGTGCCGCAGTCGCGGATCGTGCCGGTGGCGGGGGCCAAGCACCTGTGGGTGGGGGAGTCCGCCGTCCGGACGGTGCTTGATGCGATCACCGCTGAGGTGGCTCCCTGGGTTGCCACGCCGTTGCCCACCGAGTGGGGCGGACCCATGTCGAAGCACGACGATCTCTCTGGGCCGCCGCAGAAACCCTGACGTTCCCCGTACATGAATCCCAGGTTCCGTCCAGGCTTCGCGTTCAAGGTGGTACCGCTCCGAAACGCGGGGTGCCCGATCCGACGGCGCACGATCATCGGATCCGAACTCGGGCCAGCTCACACGAAAGGTGCGACCATGACGACCTCGAAGTCCAGGAAGACCAAGGCGACCATCATCGGTTTCGGCACCGCGGCCGCGGTGATCCTCGGTGGTGGAACTGCTCTGGCGCAGGCCGCCACGAACCCAAGCCCCAGTGCCACCACCGACACCCATCAGGGTCCGGCGGCCTCGTTGTCCGCCGAACAGCGCGCCGCGTTCAAGAAGGACATGGACGCGTTGCGCACCGAGCGGGATGCTGTTCTCGCGAAGTATGGACTGAAAGCCCCGGCCCGCGGCGAACGCGGCGATCTCAAGGACGCGGTGTCGAAGCTGACGTCCGCGCAGCAGGCGGCCTTCAAGAAGGACATGGCTGCGCTCGATGCCAAGCGGGATGCGGTGTTCACCAAGTACGGCCTGACACCGCCGAAGCGTGGCGACCGCGGCCCGGGTAATGGGCTCCGGGGTCAAGTTTCCAAGCTCTCCGCAGCGCAGCAGGCGGCTTTCAAGAAGGACATGGCGGCATTGAAGCCCGAAGCCGACGCGGTCTTCGCCAAGTACGGCCTCAAGGCACCGACCCGCGGTGAGCGAGGCGACGTCCGGGACGCGGTGTCGAAGTTGTCCAGCGAGCAGCAGGCCGCCTTCAAGAAGGATATGGCAGCTCTCAAGGTCAAGCGTGACGCCATCTTCGCCAAGTACGGCCTCACAGCTCCTCAGGGACCCGAGGTTCACCAGGGCTGAAAGTGTCGGGATCCGGCCCCGTTCTCGTGGGTCGGATCCCGAACTCCCCCTCGGTGGCGGCGACGTGCGGTGGTGAGACGACCGACTCCGCCTGATCGATCGCCCGATGTCGCAGGAAGTGATGCGGTGTCGAGGGGAACGGACACCCCGGATGGCCTCCCGGCCGGGGGCGCGACAGACTGAGCATGATCGCTCGCTCGTCGTCGAACTCGTGCCGCCCCGGCGGTCGAGCCAGGAGGTAGTCGTAGATGGAACTCGAAGGTCGCCGGGCACTCATCACCGGTGCTTCCCGTGGGATCGGCCGCGCGGTGGCGCTGGCCTTCGCCGAGGCCGGCGCCGAGGTTGTGGTTCTCGCGCGGGACACCGAGAAGTTGGCCGACCTGGTCGCAGACATCGAATCCCGCGGCGGCTCGGCCAGCGCCGCTGGCTGCGACGTCACCGACTTCGACCAAGTCACCGAGGTGATCGGCCAGATCGTCGAGGCCGGTCCGATTGACGTGCTGGTGAACAATGCCGGCGGCAACAGTTTCTCGGTGCCCGTCGCCATGATGCGCCCCAGTGGCTGGACGAAGACCCAGGTGCTCAATGTCGACTCGGTCGTTTGGATCACCCAGGCGGTCCTGCCGGGGATGGTCGCTGCCGGACGTGGCTCCATAATCAACGTCTCGTCCGTGGCCGGGCTGCGGGGAGCCCCGCTGATGTCGCACTACAGCGCCGCCAAGGCCGCGGTGATCTCGCTGACCCAGAGCCTGGCCGTCGAGGTCGCGAGTTCCGGGGTGCGCGTCAATGCGCTGGTGCCCGGCTGGGTCGAGACGGACTTGACGGATTTCCTGCGCGCCAGCGATGAGGTTGAGACTTCCGTGCTGAACCGGGTGCCGATGCAGCGCTGGGGACGGGCCGAGGAGATCGCCTCCGCGGCGCTCTTCCTGGCCTCCGACGCATCCTCGTTCATGACCGGCCAGAGCCTGGTCGTGGACGGCGGCATCTCGGTGATGCCCTGATGGCCGCGATTGTCCTGCTGCACGCCTTCCCCCTCGATTCCAGGATGTGGGAATCGCAGGTCGAGGCCCTGTCGCGGGCTGGTCACGAGGTGTGGGCACCCGACCTGCTGGCGCCCGGAATGGCGGATTCCTTCGAAGGGCCGCCGTCCATCGACGCGATGGCCCGTTGGGTGCTGGCCGAATCCGACCGCCGCGGCCTCCACGACTTCGCCGTCGCGGGGGTCTCGATGGGGGGCTACGTCGCGATGGCGTTGCTGCGCGAAGCCGGTCACCGGATCTCCGGGCTTGCGCTGCTGGACACGAAGTCCGGGGCCGACTCCGATGCGGCGGCTCGTGACCGTGAGGAGTTCGCGGTCCGAGTGACCGGATCCGGGCTTGACTGGGTTCCCGAGGCCATGCTCGACAAACTGTTGGGTGAGACGACCCGGGAGACACGGCCGACCGTGGTGCGCCATGTGACGGATTGGATTCTGCAGAGTGATCCGGTGATGTTGGCGTGGGCCCAGCGAGCGATGGCGGTCCGACCCGATGCTGGACCCGAACTCGATGTCTTCAGGCAGCCGACTCTGGTTGTTGTGGGAACGGAGGACGTAATTTCGCCGCCCGGGGAGGCCGCCGCGATGTCCGAAGCCCTCGGCGGGGCGCCGCTCTCGATGGTCTCGGGGGCGGGACACCTGGCCAATGTCGAGTGTCCCGGTCGCGTCAGCGAAATGCTGGTCAGCTGGGCCGACCGTCTCGGTTGAGCCTCCCCTTGATTGGTAAAGAACCGCTGGGCGAGTCGTCCGGCCAATCCGTCGTACGACTGGCCTAGTCTGATGTCACTCCCGGCGGAACCACCCACAAAGGACCCCATGGCCATCACCTCCCTGTCGAAACGGAGTGCCCACAGACAGGGCGCTTCGAATCAGAGTGGCGGGCCGGGGAAGGGATCGCGCGAGAGCAGTTCCTGGGAGCATCTGGATCGTCCCGCGCCCCCGATGGGGTACATCCCCGGCCTGGATGGCATCCGTGCCATCGCGGTCCTCGGCGTCTTGCTGTATCACGCCGGGTCGAGTTTCATGCCCGGTGGATTCCTCGGGGTGGATGTCTTCTTCGTCCTCTCCGGCTTCCTGATCTCGACCCTGCTGCTTCAGCAGCTGGCTTCTCGAGGCAGGATCGATTTCAAGCAGTTCTACATACATCGAGCGCGCAGACTCCTGCCCGCGCTGCTGCTCACCATCGCCCTGAGTGCCATCCTCGTCCTGGTTCTCGCCCGCGACGGGGCCGCCCAATTCCGCCACGACGCTGTGGCCTCGTTCGCCTATGTCACCAACTGGGGCTACATCCTCGGGGAGCAGTCGTACTTCCAGGCGATGGGTCGCCCGCCGCTACTGCAGCACTTGTGGTCACTGTCGGTGGAGGAGCAGTTCTACCTGCTGTGGCCGATCGCGCTGGCCTTCCTCTATCGCTGGCGCGGACGTCGAGGCGTCGGTCGGGTCGCCCTGTACGTCGCACTCGGCTCCACGCTGCTGATGGCGGTGCTGTCGATCCTGTGGAACGTACCGGGCGGCGGGGACGCCAGCCGACTGTACTTCGGCACCGACTCGCACTGCATGGGTCTGTTGTTGGGCGCCGCACTGGCCGCCGTCTGGCGACCAGGTGCCCTACCCCGCCGGTTGGCAAGCGGTCCGAAGGCGGCATTGACTGCCGTAGCGGTCGGTTCGGTGATCGTCGTGGTGCTCAGCTTCATGACCGTGCAGGAGGACTCGAACTGGCTCTACCGCGGTGGCTTCCTGGTCGTTTCCGGCGCTGCCGCCGTGATGATCGCGCTGACCTGTCACCCGGCAATCGCCCTCGGTTCGTGGCTCGCCGTCGCGCCGATGCGCTACATCGGCACCAGGTCGTACGGGCTCTACCTCTACCACTGGCCCATCTTCATGGTCACGCGACCGGACCAGGATCTGCCTTTCGGGGGTATCGCGGCCTTCATCCTGCGGATGGGCCTCACGTTCGCGGTCGCGGAGGCGTCCTATCGATACGTGGAGAAGCCGATCAGGCGCGGTGCGTTGGTGCGGCTGTGGCATAGCACCCTTGACCTTGGCTGGCCCGCCTCCGGCAAGCGAATCGGCGCGGTGGTGGGCGGGATCTCGGTGGCTGTCTTCGTCGTGGTCATGCTGCTCTTGCCGATTCCGGCGCCCAACTCCAAGGACTACCTCGGAGGCGTCACCGAGACCGGGGCCGGAAGTCTGCAGCAGTCCACCGCCACCGGGCAAGCGCCGTCCAGCGCACCGGCCCAGCCGGCTGCTCCCGCGCCCCCGGCTGGGCCGGCAAAGGCAGGTGGCCCGGTGGAGACCGGCGCCAAGATCACCGCCATCGGCGACTCGGTGATGCTCGGCGCACGTGACGAACTCAAGAAGCAACTGCCCAACGTCACCGTCGATGCCGCGGTCGGACGGCAGTCCGAGACCCTCTTCGGAAGGATAGACGCCCGCAAGGCGTCCAGCGCCCTCGACGACGTCGTCGTCCTGCACACCGGTACCAACGGGCCCGCCCCCTACGATGACCTGGTCAAGGCCCTGCAGGGACTCTCAGATCGTCACCGGGTCGTGTTGGTGACCGTGCACGGGGCCGTGCGCTGGCAGGGCGAGAGCAACGCCAACATCCGCAAGGCGGCCGCACTCTTCCCCAACGTGAGGGTCGCCGACTGGGCGGAGGCCTCCGACGGCCATGGCGAGTACTTCGTCTCCGACGGGACCCACCTCACCTCTGACGGCCTCGAGGCCTACGACAAGACCATCGTGGACGCACTCAAGGAGCCTT
>CAYMPK010000075.1:0-10906 GCA_964392145.1 uncultured Actinomycetes bacterium
CGGATAGCGGACACCGTCGCGGTCTCCGAGCTCGCTCCGGACGTCCTGGTGGCAAGACTTCGTGAGGCCGGTATGGCAGCAACATCCGCCGAGGGCACCCGATCGCCGAGCGGACCGGAAACCCTGGCGCACGTGACGACCTGGCCGACATACGTGGTAGACGAGTCCGAGCCTTCGGCTGCCCTGCTGGGAGCCGCACTCACGGCGTTGCGACTCGAAGGCGTTCTGGAGCGCAACGCATCATCGGACTCTGCATCGGATCCGGCGGCGCCCGAGGTCGAACGCATGCACTCCGCTCAGATCCAGGCCGTGCTGGGGGCGGCGATCGGGAACCGTCGCCGGGTTTGGGTTCGCCACGCCGACAACGCGGGCCAGTCGTCGGTCCGACTCGTGGAGCCCATCGCCCTCAGCGGCGGGATCTTCCAGGCCTTGGACGTGGGCAATGGGCAACAGCGCTCGTTCGCTGTATCCCGGATAGTCGGGGTCAGTCCGCTCGGGATCGAGCGGACCGTCAGGTGATGGCGGGCGGAGTAACCAGAATGGAGCGGCGATGACCACCGGACCGCTGATCGTGCAGAGCGACAAGACGCTGCTCCTGGAGGTGGACCACCCCGGGGCGGAGCAGGCCCGTCGGGACATCGCACCGTTCGCCGAGTTGGAACGGGCACCGGAACACGTGCACACCTACCGGATCACGCCGTTGGCGCTGTGGAACGCGCGAGCCGCTGGTCACGATGCCGAGCAGGTGGTGGACACCTTGATGTCCCACTCGCGGTATGCGGTGCCCCACGCCCTGCTGGTCGACGTCGCGGAGACGATGGACCGCTACGGCAGGCTGCGACTCCTCGACCATCCCGCCCATGGACTGGTTCTGGAGGGCCTCGACCCTGCGGTCCTGGAGGAGGTCCTTCGCTCGAAGAAGGTTTCGGCACACGTCGGGGCGAGGATCGATGACTCCTTGGTGGCAGTGCACCCCAGTGAGCGCGGGCACCTCAAGCAGGTGCTGGTCAAACTTGGTTGGCCTGCGGAGGACCTGGCTGGATATGTCGACGGGGAGAGCCACCCGATCCTGCTTGAGGAGGAGGGCTGGGAACTGCGGCCCTACCAGCGCCACGCGGCCGAGAGTTTCTGGCACGGCGGCTCAGGGGTGGTCGTCCTACCGTGCGGCGCCGGCAAGACCCTGGTGGGCGCCGCCGCCATGGGAATGGCCCAGGCCACGACACTCATCCTTGTGACAAACACGGTGTCGGCGCGGCAGTGGCGCGAGGAGTTACTCAGACGGACTTCACTGACTGAGAACGAGATCGGGGAGTACTCCGGTGCCCGCAAGGAGATCCGTCCGGTCACCATCGCCACCTACCAGGTGCTCACCACCCGCAGAAAAGGTGTGTATGCGCACCTCGACTTGCTTGATGCCCGCGATTGGGGACTGATTCTCTACGACGAGGTTCACCTGCTGCCTGCGCCTATCTTCCGCTTCACGGCCGACATCCAGGCGCGCCGACGTCTGGGTCTCACCGCCACCCTGGTTCGGGAAGACGGGATGGAGGAGGAGGTCTTCAGCCTGATCGGCCCGAAACGGTACGACGCACCCTGGCGGGAGATTGAATCGCAGGGCTACATCGCCCCGGCGGACTGCGTGGAGGTTCGGGTGACATTGCCGGACGCCGAGCGACTCACCTATGCCACCGCCGAGCCGGAGGAACGCTATCGGCTCGCTGCGGCCACACCGTTCAAGAACCACGTGGTCGAACGAATCGTCAGAGGTCATGCAGGGGAGCGCGTTCTGGTGATCGGCCAGTACCTCGACCAGCTGGCCGAGTTGGGGGAGTTGCTCGACGCCCCGGTCGTCACCGGCCAGACACCGGTGAAGGAACGCCAGGTGCTCTTTGAGCAATTCCGCACCGGCGAGCTGTTGACCCTCGTGGTTTCCAAGGTGGCCAACTTCTCCCTCGACCTGCCTGAGGCCGGCGTCGCCGTGCAAGTGTCGGGGACGTTCGGCAGCCGTCAGGAGGAGGCGCAGCGACTCGGTCGGATCCTGCGACCCAAGAACGACGGTCGAACAGCGCATTTCTATTCGGTGGTGTCCCGGGACACCGTGGACGCGGACTACGCCGCGCATCGGCAGCGCTTCCTCGCCGAGCAGGGGTACTCCTACCGGATCCTCGACGCCGAGGATCTTGCGGGCTGACCGGTCAGGCGCTCCGGCCAGTGGTCCCTGAGGGGATCAGGATCCGGATTCGAGCTTGAATACCCAGATGCCGCGGGTGTCGGTCGCCTGGCTCCCGCGACCGATGATCTCCAGGGTGTAGCCGTCCGCCGGGATCTGGGCCTGCGGAAACGTGAACCGGAAGTACGTCGACTTGATCGGAGTCTGCGACAGGCGCTGCCCCTGAATGGCGGGGAACCAGCCGTTGTCGGCGACCACCGGGTCCACGCTGATCCCGACGGTGCTGCCCGGAATCACCTTGACGGTCGGCACCTTCCCGCCAGCGGTGGCCTTCTGGACGACATCGGCGGCGCAACCCTGAGCGCTCACGGTGACCGTGGGATTGGACGACCAGCACAGGGCGGCCGCATGCTGCGAATTCGTTCCCGACCAGACTGTCACGCCAGGATTGGGCTTCTCACAGGCTGAAAGGCCGGCGGCAGCGGCGACGGCCACCGCAACGGTCAGGATCCGCTTCACTCAGAGCTCCCGTTCATTCGTGTTCATCCGTGGTTTCGGCGTCCGACTCGGCCGTGGCGGCGTGGTCGGGCTCGGCAGTATCGGCGTCCGTGTCGGGCGCCGTTTCGGTGGGATCGGAGCTGAGTTCAGCCTCAGCCTCCGGCTCGACCTCGGGCTCATCATCGGATCCGGCCAGGTCCAAAACGAAGTCGTCATAGCCGAGGTCATCCACCACGGCCTCGAGGATCTCTGCCTTGGGTTCGGGTATCGCCTCGCTGTGCGCGCCGCAGCCGTACGCCATCGCGACAACGTGCCCGTCGCTCGGCGCGAAGGCGTTGCCGCACACGCCGAACGCCTGTCCCAGTGGACCGCCCAGTGGAAGCAGGAAGCCGCAGGAGGAGCAGGTCTCGTTGGCGGCCTTGGCCATCGCGCTGGCCGGTCCGGTGTCTCCCCGCACCCAGCGCTCGGCAGCCTCGTCGCGACCCGCCACCGACAGCATCCGAAGCCGACCGAGGCCGGGTTCCCAGTTGGGGGGCTCGAGCTCGAATTCGGTGTCCCCGGATGCCAGGTACCCGGGCACCAGTCGAACGTCGTCCGGCGCCGTCGGTAGCACATCGCCGACGCTGAGGTCACCGGGCAGCACGCGCTCGGCGAAGGGGTGCCATGGGGGCGCGACGATCGAATCAGGTCCGGCGAGCAGCACGACCTCGTCGATCGTCACGTTGCGGGCACGAGGGGCGCGTGCGACCGTCACGGCCCAGCGCCAGCCTCGGTAGGCCTGGTCCTTGCACTCGAAGAGGTGCGTCACCACCCGGTCATCGTCAGCGACCACTTCGACATGCTCCCCGACGCGGTCAGCACCCACCTCGGCGACGACCGCATCGCGGGCGGTATCCACGGCTTTGCCGCACGTCGCATCCACAAGTGTGCTCACGTCTGGGATTCTCCCGCATCGCCGTTCGCTGCGTGGCGGCGGTATACCGCTCGGCGCCGGAGCACGTAGGGCAGACCCAGCAGCCCCAAGACGCAGCCCGTCACGCACACCCAGAGCCACCAGGAGGAATCGCTGGCGGCCAGCCGGTCTCGGAAGAACACCCACAAGATGACGGCTGCGATGGCCCAGGCAACTGTGCCCACAGCCACAGCGCGCACGCCGTCGGCGTCGACCGCGGTCGCCTTCTCCAGGGCTCGCTGGTCGAACTCGATGTCACTGGCCGCATCGCTCACAGCACGAGGTTACCGTGCGCAGTCACGTCCCTCGTGTCGTACCGCGGGACCCATGGGTACTCTCAAGAACGTGAACCCCCGCTCCCGCCGTCTGATCACCCTGATCGTGCTCGGCGGCTTGGTGGCTATTGCTGTGATCGCAGCTCTCTTTCGTTAGCGATCCCGGCTGCGTCGCTCTCCAACTCGCCGATGGTGACCTCGAGCGCGTCCGCGATGGCCCAGATCCGATCGAGGGTCATCGAGTGGGTGCCCTTCTCCAAGCGGTTGATCGACTTCCGGTCGAAGCCGATGGCGCCTGCGAGTGCCTCCTGGGTCAGCCCTCGACTCCGACGGCGGCGTTGCACCGCACGACCGAAGTCGTAGCGACGCTGCTCGGGGGCGCCGGGGGGAGAAGCCACGGATCGAACATGGCCATTGTCACCTCAAAGGTCAGTACCGAATGTGGTACATCATCAAACGGTCGCGCTCAAGGACTGCTGACCGGAGATGTCGTCTGGGTGGGCGTGGCCGTCGTTGGACTGGCAGTGGGGGTCGTCGGCGAGGTGGTCGGACTTGCGGTAGCCGAGGTGGAGGTCGGACTGGCGGTCGGGGACTCGCTACTCTGCGTCGGCTCCACCGTGGGCTCGCTGGTCGGTTCCTGGCGGGTCTGCGTCGGGAACGGTTGCGGGGCGGGCGCGTTCTCGTTGCTGACGAGTCCCCACAGAGTGCCGACTGCCAGGCCGCCAATGACGACTAGGGCCAGGATGCCCCAGACCCAGCCGCCCAAAGATGCCTTCGACTCCCGTTCCGGGACGTCGTCGGGCGTGGGAGGAACGGGTTCCGATCCGCCGCCTGACATGGCGCTCAGGTTAGGGCGAACCGGCTAGAGGCGCTCGACAATCCAATCAATCGCTGAGGTCAGGGCCTTCACATCGTTCGGTTCGATCGCGGGGAACATGGCGATGCGCAACTGATTGCGTCCCAACTTCCGATAGGGCTCGGTGTCGACGATGCCGTTGGCCCGCAGTACCGCCGCCACGGTCGCCGCGTCCACCGCGTCGTCGAAGTCGATGGTGCCGATGACATTCGAACGCTTCGAGGGGTCAGTGACATACGGGGTGGCGAACGATGACTGCTCGGCCCACCCGTACAGGTTGCCTGCACTCTCAGCGGTGCGCGCGGTGGTCCAGGCCAATCCGCCGTTGGCATTGAACCAGTCGATCTGCTCGGCCATCAGGTAGACGGTCGCCAGGGCCGGGGTGTTGTAGGTCTGCTGAAGCCGTGAGTTGTCGATCGCCGTCGTGAGGTTGAGGAACTCCGGCACCCAACGACTCTTGAGCTTCTCAGCCCGCGCCAATGCAGCGGGGGACATCAAGGCGAACCACAGCCCGCCGTCCGAGGCGAAGCACTTCTGCGGCGCGAAGTAGTAGGCGTCGACCTCGTTGAGATCAACGTCGAGCCCGCCGGCAGCGGAAGTCGCATCGATCAGGAGGAGTGCGTCGGCATCTGCCCCCGCCGGTCGCGCGACCTGCACGGCGACGCCGGTCGAAGTCTCGTTGTGAGGTGTGGCGTACACGCCGATGCCGGCGGCCGGCTCGAAAGTGGGGGCATCGCCGGGATCGCTGGTGATGATCACCGGGTCGCCCACGTGCGGCGCGGTCTTCGCGGCTTTCGCGAACTTCGATCCGAACTCACCGAAAGACAGAAACTGGGAGGTGTCCTCGATGAGACCGAACGTGGCGATGTCCCAGAACGCGGTTGCGCCGCCGTTGCCGAGGACCACCTCGTAGCCGTCTGGCAGATCGAACAGTTCGGCGAGGCCTTCGCGGACGCGCTTGACCTGGTCCTTGACCGTCGCCTTGCGATGCGAGGTACCCATGTAGGTGTCGGCTACCTCGGCGAGTCCGGTCACCTGCTCGTGGCGGACCTTGGAGGGTCCGGCGCCGAAGCGGCCGTCGCTGGGCTTGAGGTCGGTGGGGATCGTCAGATCAGGGGTTTCGGTCACGTACCCAAGGCTACGAGGTGGCCTCTTCCGTGATGTAGCCGGAGGGGGCCACGCGGATGGGGTCCCACCCGGGCACATCCTCGGGCGGCCGCGGCGACGGCCCCACGTAACGCGCACTGGGACGGATGAGTCGACCGGTGCGCTTCTGTTCCAGGATGTGCGCACTCCAGCCGGCCAACCGGGCGCAGGTGAACATGGAGGTGAACATGTGCGCCGGAACATCGGCGAAGTCCAACACGATGGCCGCCCAGAACTCGACGTTCGTCTCCAACACCCGGTCCGGGCGTCGCTCGCGCAATTGGGCCAGCGCGGCCTCCTCCAGCGCCAATGCGACCTCGTACCGGGGGGCGTCCAGTTCCTTGGCAGTTCTGCGCAATACCCGGGCGCGAGGGTCCTCGGCTCGGTAGACCCGATGCCCGAAGCCCATCAGCCGGTCGCCTCGGTCGAGAACCCCGGCGACATAAGCGTCGGCATCGCCCGTGCGCTCAATCTCCTCGATCATCCCGAGGACTCGCGAGGGTGCGCCGCCATGCAGCGGGCCACTCATGGCACCTATGGCCCCGGAGATCGACGCCGCGACGTCGGCACCGGTGGAGGCGATCACCCTGGCGGTGAACGTCGAAGCGTTCATGCCGTGCTCGGCGGCAGACACGAAGTAAGCGTCCACGGCCTGGACCTGCTTCGGGTCGGGCTCGCCGCGCCACCGGACCATGAACCGTTCGACGATCGTCCGCGCCTCGTCGATCTGGGCCTGAGGAACCATCGGCTGACCCAAGCCCCGGGCCGCCTGGGCCACGAACGACATCGCCATGACTGAGACGTGTGCGAGGTTCTCCTCCGCGGTGGCGTCGTCGATGTCCAGCAGAGGCTTCAGGCCCCAAGCCGGTGCCAGCATCGCGATCGCCGACTGCACGTCAACCCGAACATCGCCCGAATGCACCGGAATCGGGAACGGCTCAGCCGGCCGCATCCCCGCGCTGAACTCGTTGTTGACCAACAGGCTCCACACATTGCCGAAGGAGACCCGCCCGACGAGGTCCTCGATGTCCACCCCTCGGTAGCGCAGCGAACTGCCTTCCTTGTCCGGTTCGGCGATCTCGGTTTCGAAGGCGACTACGCCTTCGAGGCCAGGTACGAAGTCGGACATGGGCACTCCTGACTGGTGCGGGGATCCTCGGGCCGCGCCCGAACACCCGGTGTCGGTGCGCGCTTGCGATCCTAGCGGCACGGTTGGCGTCCTCGCGCGACGCCGCCGTTCTCAGGACGGCCCCTGACTTGCGACGAGTCGAGAGGTTCCGGGGGTGGCCTCAGGTCTGATTCTCGGCCACCATGGGTCTATGAGCTCGTGGCAGCCGCCTGACATGGCCGAGATGCGCGTCTCCTACGACAACGGCACCCTGGCCGAGGCCGACTTGGCCGATACCCCGCTGCTTCAGTTCGCTGCGTGGCTCGAGGCTGCCCGTGCCGGCGGTCTGCCGGAGCCCAACGCGATGGTGCTGGCCACCGTCGACTCCGCGGGGACGCCCACGACCCGAACCGTGCTGCTCAAGGGCGTCGATCCCCGTGGGTTCACATTCTTCACGAACTACACCTCCCGGAAAGCCGAGCAGATGGCCGGCAATCCGCGGGTTTCGTTGTGTTTCCCGTGGATCGTGATGCACCGGCAGGTGACAGTCGTCGGCACCGTCGAGAAACTCCCTGAGGAGGAGAGTTCGGAGTACTTCGACTCCCGACCGCACGGCTCCCGCCTGGCGGCATGGACATCGCGGCAGTCGAGGGAGTTGTCGGACCGGGCCGAGTTGGAGCGACGCTACGACGAGGTCTCGCATCGCTGGCCGGAGGGGGTGGACCCGCCACGACCGGACTTCTGGGGTGGCTACCTCGTGCGCCCTGAATCCGTGGAGTTCTGGCAGGGCAGGGTGTCGAGGCTGCACGATCGCCTGCGCTTCACGGCATCGGATAGTAGTGCTGCCCTGGATGATCCGGCCGCGTGGCGCGTTTCCCGGCTCTGGCCCTGATCCCACTTCGGCCGACGCGCCCGCCAGTGCCTAGCCCGCGCCGGCGCCCGGCAATGCCACAATGATCCGATGGGAGGGCCAGTCGACGTTAACGCCGACGGTGTCGGCCTGCCCAGGTCACCGATCGTGCTGGCGGTGCTCTCCCTCAAAGGTGGGGTGGGAAAGACTTCGGTCGCGCTTGGGCTGGCAGGAGCCGCGTTGCAGCGTGGCCTGCCCACGCTGGTCGTCGATCTGGATCCGCAGGCAAACGCGACGGTCGCGCTGGACCCCGCGGCAGTGCCGTACACGGTGTCGGACGTCCTCCATGACGGCCGCCCGGGCGTCGCAGGTGACGCTGTCGTCGAGTCCTGCTGGGGTCCCGGACTTCGACTTGTCCCGAGCGAGCGGGCCTTGGAACACCGGGCCAGCGAGACCTACCCCGGTTCCGAGCAGCGGCTGCGAACCACCCTCACCGGGGTGGCAGCTGGATACTCACTGGTGCTGATCGACTGCCCGCCCAACCTCGGAGAATTGACCCGCAACGCTCTGTACGCGGCCAACGCCGCGTTAGTGGTCACCGAGCCCTCGTACTTCGCCGTTCAGGGCGCCGCGCAGGCTGTCGAGGCGGTGTCGGTGGTGCAGGCATCCGGGCGACCTGATCTGCGTCTGATCGGCGTGCTCGCGACCAGGGTGCGCAAGCGGTTCGCCGAGCACGAGTTCCGGATGGGCGAACTCCGGGACTCGTTCGGGGATCTGGTGCTGGCGCCGATCCCTGATCGCACGGCTATCCAACAGGCCCAAGGTGCCTGCATGCCCGTGCAGCGCTGGCGGAGTTCCAGCGCTCGACAGGCGGCCGAGGCGTTCGACTCCCTGCTCGATCTCGCTCTCGCCACTGAACCGGAAGGCCGGTGACGGTCCGTTGACTGCCCGCAGCTATCAAGGAGGAAATGTGTCGCAGAATCCGCGTCCGCGCCGGGCATTGCGCAAGGCCCCAGATTCCACCGTCCACCCGGCCGCGCCGGTGGCCGGCAACGTCGCAACCGCGGCTGCCCATCAGGTGCCGGCCAGTCGCGGTCCGGTCACTGAGTTACGCCCTGTGCTCGGCATCAACGGGTCCACCTCGGATGTACTGCGGCGTGCCCCTGCCGAAGTGTCGTCGGCTCCGCACGACGGCAAGGTGAAGGGCGGCTCCAAGAAGCACGGGCAGCAGTCCCGAAAGGAGCGCCGGAAGGACCGTGCGAGGAAGGAACGTCATGAGCGCCGGGTCAAACTGCAGGTCAAGGTTCCGAAAGAGGTCAGGGCCCAACTCCGTACGAACGCGAAGGCGCGCGGAACCAGCGTGGATGATGTGGTGACCATCGTTCTCGAGGGCTGGCTGCGGAGCTAGTCCGGCTGGATCGGCGCCGTCGCGACCTCGCGCAGATGCGCGAACCGAGCAAGTGCCTCCTGTCGAGCCTCAGCGTGATCGACTATCCGCTCGGGATATCCGGGCACCGCGGTGTGCAGCTTCCAGGGTTCGTGGACAGCGGCGCCCTCGATCCCGCGTAGCTCAGGAACGAAGCGACGAACGTAGTCCCCGAGTGGGTCGAACCGCAGTCCCTGCGTGACCGGATTGAAGATGCGGAAATACGGGGCTGCGTCCGTTCCGCAGCCAGCCACCCACTGCCAACCCTGGGAGTTGCTGGCGACGTCACCGTCCGCCAGGTGACGCATGAACCATTCCGCCCCTCGCCACCAGGGGATCAGTAGATCCTTGACCAGGAAGGATGCCACCACCATGCGCACACGGTTGTGCATCCAACCTTGCTCGAGGAGCTGTCGCATACCGGCATCGACGAAGGGGTACCCGGTGGTTCCCTGGCACCACATCTCGAAGTCCGTATCGGCCGAGAGGGCGTGCCGGTAGAGATCCGGCTTGTCGAAATTGGGGTCCAAAGAGCGGCTGGCCGACGAGGGATTGCGGGCCAGGATGTCCGCATAGAACTCCCGAAAGGCGAGTTCGCGGCGGAAGGCTTCAGCACCCTCGCCATCGTCGAGATCCGCGAGAAGAGTGCGCGGGTGGATCTCTCCCCAGCGCAGGTGCGGACTCAACGCCGAGGTGGCACGTAGGTCTGGTCGGTCGCGACGGGCTCGGTAGTGGGCCAGCCCGTCCTGCCGGAATGCCTCCCATGCACGTTGTGCTGCACGTTCGCCGACGTCGCAAGGCAGCGGTGCAGCCGGCGGTTCAGGCACGATTTCCACCCCGGCGCTGCCCGGGACATCGCACGGTCGCCGCCACTCGATACTCGGCGCTGGCGCCAGCGGTGGACGCCACCCATGGCCGAGCCAGGCCTTGTAGAAGGGGGTGAACACCCGGTACGGGGTGCCGTCAGCCTTCGCCACCCGCCCAGGGGCGACGGCGTAGGGCGAGCCCGTTGTGATGAGGGAAGCTTCAGCTTGCGACAACGCAGTAGACACGGAAGTGTCCCGGCGCCGGCCGTAGGGGCCGAAGTCCGCTGAGACATGGACCCGCTCGGCGGCGACGGCGGCCGCCAGTCGCGGAACGACCTCGCTCGGGCACCCGTGCACCACGTTGAGGGCGCCACCCATCGACTCGTCCAGGGCCTTCAAGGAGGCCGACAACCAGGCCAAGCGGTTTGGGCCCGCGCTCCGAAGCAGCACCGGGTCCAGCACGAAAAGGCCAACAACCTCACCACCGGTGGCCGCGCGCGCCACCGCTGGGTTGTCAGCCAGCCTCAGATCACGCCGGAACCACAGCAGTTCCGTCATGGATCAGGGCTCCTCCCTAGCCGTGGCGACTTATCGGTCCGAAACAGGCCTCAGTTGCCGGCCTCGACCATGATCGACTCGGCGGCCGCAAGCGGCAACTCCACCGCCGAGCCGTCCTTGGACACCCGGATGCCGGCCGGGACAGTCACGGCCTGGATGTGCTGGCCAGGTTTCACGCCTGCTCGGGCCAGCTGCCGCAGCAACTCAGCGTCGTGCTGCAGTTGTTCGCCACCAGTCGCGCACTGCTGTGGCTCGGGGTCG
>CAYMPK010000076.1:0-10852 GCA_964392145.1 uncultured Actinomycetes bacterium
CCTCCGCGCAGCGCCACAGGGGCAGCGGCGTACCCCAGTAGCGATTGCGCGACAGCGCCCAGTCGATGTTGTTGACCAACCAGTCCCCGTAGCGGCCCCACTTGATCGTCTCGGGGTACCAGTTGGTTGCTTCGTTCTCGGCCAGCAGGCGGTCCTTCACTGCTGTCGTCCGGATGTACCAGGAAGGCTGCGCGTAGTACAGCAGGGGTGTGTGGCAGCGCCAACAATGCGGATAGTTGTGTTCGAAGTCGAGTTTGGCGAACAGCAGCCCGCGGGATCGAAGATCATCGACCAGCACCGGATCGGCATCCTTGAAGAACATTCCGCCGACCAGTGGCACCAACGGGTCGAAGGTGCCGTCTGCGTGTACCGGATTCACCACCGGCAGACCGTAGCCCCGGGCAACTTCCAGGTCGTCGGCGCCGAAGGCTGGGGCGATGTGAACCAGCCCAGATCCGTCCTCCGTGGTGACGTAGTCGCCGGTGATCACGTAATGCGCCTCGGGGACCTCGACCAGGTCGAACGGTGCCCGGTAGGAGGTGTGCTCCAGCTTATGACCGCTGACCCGTTCGAGAACCTCAGCGTCGCCGACTACGGCCTCGCGCAGGGCCTCTGCCACCACGAGCGTCTCGCCGTCGGCGGTGCGTACGATCGCGTACTCGGCATCGGGGGAGACCGCAACGGCGGTGTTCGAGACCAACGTCCAGGGAGTGGTGGTCCACACAAGCAGCGTGATCCCGGGGAAACGCTGCTCCAGATCGCCGCCGATCACGGGCATCCGGACGAAGACGGAGGGGTCGGTGACGTTCTCGTATCCCTGGGCCAGCTCATGGTCGCTCAAGGTGGTGCCGCAACGGGGGCAATAGGGCGAGACCCGGTGATCCTCCACCAACAGTCCGTCCCGATGGATCTTCGCCAGCGACCACCAGACGCTCTCTATGTAGTCACTGGACATAGTCCAGTAGGCCTGGTCCATGTCGACCCAGTAGCCCATCCGCTCCGTCATGACGCCGAATTCGTCGACGTGGCGCAGCACCGACTCGCGGCACTTGGCGTTGAACTCCTCGATGCCGTAGGCCTCGATGTCGCCCTTGCCGGAGAATCCCAATTCACGCTCGACCGCGAGCTCCACCGGGAGCCCGTGGCAGTCCCAGCCCGCCTTGCGTGGCACGTAGCGCCCCTGCATGGTCTTGAACCTGGGAAAGACGTCCTTGAAGACGCGGGCTTCGATGTGGTGGGTCCCGGGAGTGCCGTTCGCCGTCGGGGGTCCCTCGTAGAAGACCCAGGGTTCACCCTCGGCTGTCGCCGCGAGGCTCCGATGGAAGACGTCCTTGTCCCGCCAGAACTCGAGGACCTGGCGCTCCATCGACGGCAGGTCGACCTGTGCGGGCACCGGGCGGTACATGACAACGTCCTTCGGTTCGGCGGTGGCGGAGGGAGAAGGCTTCCGCTCCGCAGCGAGTCCGGTCGTCCAGAGGCGGGCCACGACCGGGCCATTAGGATATCCAACGGCATACGCCACGCTGCGTTCCCCATGCGCTGTGGAGTCGAAGTGGTTAGGTATCCTTCTCCGCAGACCATCGGTATTCGCGTGCGCAGTTCCATGCGCCAGCTGATCGAGCGTGCCCGGGCGCGCTCAGAAACGAGTGAGAGGCCCACGTATGGCAAAGGCGACAGCGGAAACCTTCTCGGCGGCCGAGCTCAAGGTGGTGCGTGAGCAGCTGGTGGCCGAAGCGAGGCGGCTGCAAGCCGACCTGTCGGACTCCGCCGATGACATCGCCGAATTGATCGGGGACTCCGGGGACGGTAGCGGTGACGATGTCGCCGATCAGGGCTCCAAGACCTTCGAGCGCGAGCAGGAACTCTTCGTCGCCGAGCAGGTGCGGGAGTCACTGCGACAGGTGGAACACGCGGTGGCCAAGGTGGACGACGGCACATACGGAATCTGTGAGACCTGCGGACAGCCGATCGGGAAGCTTCGCCTTGAGGCCTTCCCCCGCGCCACCCAATGCATGTCCTGCAAGGTCGCTGACGGCGGCTGACCGGAAACCCATGAGCGCCGACGAGCAGGCGGCTCAGGCCGCAGTGGGGGTTGACGGCGGCGCCATGTCCGCGCCGCCACGGCGACACACCACCTGGATCGTCCTGGTGACGGCCGTGCTGGTGCTCGTCATCGACCAGCTGAGCAAGGCGTGGGCGGTGTCGAGGCTCGAGGGGCGCCCGCCGATCGAACTCCTAGGTACCTATCTGCAATTGAACTTCGTGCGCAATCCCGGTGCCGCATTCTCCCTCGGTGGCTCCTCCACGATCATCGTCAGTCTGCTGGCGATCGGCATCGTGGTCGTGCTGCTGATCAGGGCCCGGGGGCTCGGCTCCGTCTGGTGGGCCGTCGCCATGGGTGGCATGGTCGGTGGCGCGTTGGGCAACTTGACCGACCGGGTGTTCCGAACGCCGGGTGGATTGCGGGGGCAGGTAGTGGATTTCATCCAGATCCCCTACTGGCCGGTGTTCAACGTCGCGGACATGGCCGTGGTGTGCTCGGCGATCCTCATGGTGGTGCTGGCGTTCAGGGGAGTCGACTTCGACGGCAGTTCCGCGAAGAAGTCCACTGTCCCCGACGCGCCGTGACCGACGACCGCTACCTGCCAATGCCGGAAGGGCTGGCCGGTGAACGCCTCGATGTGGCGCTCTCCCGGCTGCTCGGCCTGTCCCGCTCGGCCGCAGCGGCCCTGATCGACGAGGGAAGGGTCGCCGTCGACGGCAGCCCGGCGGGCCGCTCGGACCGGCCGCTGCCCGGTGCGCTGCTCCGGGTGGAACTACCTGACCCGGTCGCACCGGCCGCCCCGATTCCGGTGGCCGGCCTAGGAGTCATCCACCAGGACTCGGACGTGATCGTGGTGGACAAACCGGTCGGGGTCGCCGCTCACCCGAGCCCAGGGTGGACCGGGCCCACCGTCACCGGCGGTTTGGCGGCGGCCGGTTTCGCCCTGTCCCGCAGCGGGCCCGCCGAACGGCAGGGGATCGTCCACCGCCTCGCTGTCGGCACGAGTGGCCTGATGGTGGTCGCCGCGTCGGACCGCGCCTACCGAGACCTGAAGGAACAGTTTCGCGATCGGAGCGTCGAGAAGGTCTACCACGCCCTCGTGCAGGGTCACCCCGATCCCAGCAGCGGCACCATCGACGCTCCGATCGGCAGGCACCCCAGCGCCGACTACAAGTTCGCCGTCGTCAGTGACGGACGTCCCAGTGTCACCCACTACGACGTACTCGAGGCGTTCCCGCACGCGTCGCTGGTCGAGATCCACCTCGAGACCGGGCGTACCCATCAGATCAGGGTGCACTTCTCCGCACTGCGGCATCCCTGCTGCGGTGACCTGACTTACGGTGCCGATCCGGTGCTTGCCGCCCGACTGGGGCTCACCCGACAGTGGTTGCACGCTCGTCAGCTGGAGTTCACCCATCCGGGCACCGGCGAGCGGGTGTCATACGACTCCGACTACCCCGAGGACCTCGCCTCCGCCCTCGCGGCCATCCGGGCCTGAGCGTCACCATCGCCGTCAATCACGGCCGAGTTCGTGACGGACTTTGTCGGAAATGGAGGCAAAGTGGGCACTGAAGGCTCTAATCTGCCTTCTGAACCCCGCTACCTGGGGTCCGGCAGCCTGAGAAGAGGAAACCATGTCCGAGAACGCAGCCCCACCGCCTCCGCCGCCCCCGCCGCCCGCAGGCGGACCGCCCCCGCCCGCAGCCGCAGCAGGTGGTGCCGCCGCCGGCCAGCAGAACGGGATGGGTATCGCCGCCCTGGTGCTTGGCCTTGCCGGCATCCTGTGCTGCCAGTCAGTCATCGTCCCGATCCTGGCCATCATCTTCGGCGTCATCGGCCGCAAGAAGGCTGCGCAGGGACTTGCCTCCAACGGAGGCATGGCCACCGCCGGTCTGATCTTGGGCATCATCACCCTGATCGTCGGCGTGGTCGTCTGGATCCTGGCAATCGCGAACGGCAACTGGACCTGGTACTACAACAACTAGTTCCTCGCCTTAGCACTGACCTCGAAACCCCCCGGTTGGGCCGCCTGCGGCTCTACCGGGGGGTTTCGCTGCGCTCCGACGTCGGGGCCCGGAGGTATCCTCACCTTCAGCGCGGTCGAGGGAGGTGGATACATGTCGTCGGGTGAGTTCGTACATCTGCATGTGCACACCGAGTACTCCATGCTCGACGGCGCGGCCCGCCTGACCGACCTGTTCTCCGAGGCCGCCCGCATGGGAATGCCTGCTGTGGCCATGACCGACCACGGCAATCTCTACGGCGCCTACGACTTCTACAAGCGCGGCAAGGATGCCGGGGTCAAGCCGATCATCGGGTTGGAGGGCTATTTCGCGCCGCAGGGACGTTTCGAAAGGGCCCCGTTCGACTTCGGTGGCGGCCACGACGAGCGGGTTGGCGAGGACGGCGAGGCCCTCGTGGGTCGCGGGAAGCAGGCCTACACCCACATGACCCTGCTGGCCGAGACCACCGAGGGTATGCACAACCTCTTCCGGCTGTCGTCGCTGGCATCGTTGGAGGGCCAGTACCGCAAGCCGAGGTTCGACCGGGAGCTGCTGGAGCGCTACGGCAAGGGCTTGATCGCCACCTCCGGATGCCCCTCGGGTGAGGTCAACCGGTGGCTTCAGGCCGGGCAGTATGACAAGGCTCTCGCGGCGGCCGCGGACTATCGCGACATCATGGGGCAGGGAAACTTCTATATCGAGCTGATGGACCACGGACTCCCCGTGGAGGGTAACTACCGCGCGGACCTGTTGAAGATCGCCCGCTCGCTGGATTTGCCGCTGCTGGCCACCAACGATCTGCACTACGTGTACCCGGGCGATGCCGAGATGCACGATGTCCTGTTGTGCATAGGGACCCGCACAACGATGGACGACCCGAAACGCTTCCGGTTCGACGGCCGTGACTTCTACCTGAAGTCCGGTGAAGAGATGCGCGAGGTCTGGCGTGATCTTCCCGAGGCGTGCGACAACACCCTGGCGATCGCCGAGCGCTGCAACGTGGAGTTCTCCGAGGGTGCGAACCTCATGCCCGCCTTCCCGATCCCGGAGGGGGAGTCGGAGGAGTCCTGGCTGGTGAAAGAGGTCGAGCGTGGACTGGCACAGCGGTTCGCGCCCCAGGAGGTCCCCGAGACCCACCGCAAGCAGGCCGCCTACGAAGTGGGCGTCGTCTGCCAAATGGGCTTCCCGGGTTACTTCCTCGTCACCGCCGACCTGGTGAGGTACGCGAAGGCCAATGGGATCCGGGTAGGGCCCGGCCGGGGATCGGCGGCCGGTGCCCTCATCGCCTACGCCCTCGGCATCACCGAACTGGATCCGATCAAACACGGCCTACTCTTCGAGAGGTTCCTCAACCCCGAGCGCGTCTCGATGCCGGACATCGACATGGACTTCGATGAGCGTCGACGCGGCGACATGATCCGCTACGCCACCGAGAAGTACGGCGAGGACCGGGTGGCGCAGATCATCACCTACGGATCGATCAAGGCGAAGGCGGCGATCAAGGACTCGGCCCGTGCCCTCGGCCTTCCGTACGCATTGTCCGACCGCATCACCAAGGCGATGCCACCGGCCGTGATGGGCAAGGACATCCCGCTGGCGGGCATCTTCGATTCCAGCCATTCCCGCTACAAGGAGGCCGGCGAGTTCCGAGCCCTGTACGAGACCGAGCCGGACGTCGCCAAAGTTGTCGATACCGCCCGGGGGCTCGAAGGGCTGAAGCGGCAACCCGGCGTGCACGCCGCGGGTGTGATCTTGTGCCGGGAACCGTTGTTGGACGTTATCCCGATCTGGCGTCGAGAGCAGGACGGCGCCGTGATCACCCAGTTCGACATGGGTGCGTGCGAGACCCTCGGCTTGCTGAAGATGGACTTCCTCGGGTTGCGCAACCTGACGGTGATCGACGATTGCCTGCTCAACATCTCGGCGAACCGGGGTCAGAAGGTGACCTTGGAGGACCTCGAGCTCGACGATCGCCCCGCCTACGAACTGCTGGCACGCGGTGACACTCTCGGGGTGTTCCAGCTCGACGGCGGACCGATGCGCGCCCTGTTGCGTTCCATGCAGCCGGACAACTTCGAGGACATCTCCGCGGTGTTGGCGCTCTATCGACCGGGACCGATGGGTGCAAACGCCCACAACGACTACGCCGACCGGAAGAACGGTCGCAAGCCAGTGGTCCCGATCCATCCGGAACTGGCCGAACCGCTCGCGGAGATCCTCGGCGACACCTACGGACTGATCGTCTATCAGGAGCAGGTGATGGCAATCGCGCAGAAGTTGGCGGGCTACTCGCTCGGCGCCGCCGACCTGCTTCGCCGCGCGATGGGCAAGAAGAAGAAGGAGATCCTCGACAAGGAGTACGGGCCGTTCCGCGACGGGATGATCGAGAACGGCTACAGCGAGGAGGCCATCAAGACGCTCTGGGAAATCCTGGTGCCATTCTCCGACTACGCCTTCAACAAGGCCCACACCGCCGGCTACGGACTGGTGTCCTACTGGACCGCCTACCTGAAGGCCAACTTCCCCGCCGAGTACATGGCCGCACTGCTCACCAGTGTGAAGGATGACAAGGACAAGTCGGCCATCTACCTCAATGAGTGCCGGAAGATGGGGATCAAGGTCCTACCCCCGGATGTGAATTCCTCCGACGCGAACTTCACCCCGACGGGCAGTGACATCCGGTTCGGGCTCTCGGCGGTACGCAACGTCGGGCTGAACGTGGTCGAGGGCATCGTCAGGGCACGCACCTCGCAGGGCGAGTTCACGTCGTTCGCCGATTTCCTCGACAAGGTCGACATGGTCGTCTGCAACAAGCGCGTGATCGAGTCGCTGGCGAAGGCCGGCGCCTTCGGGACGCTGGGCAACACCCGGCGGGGCATCGTGGCCGTGCACGCCGATGCGGTCGAGTCCGTGGTGGAACTCAAACGGGCACAGGCCGCGGGGCAATTCGACCTGTTCGGCGGGGGCGACACCGGCGACACCGAGTCGCTGGGTCCGCAATTGCAGGTCCCCGATGATGAGTGGGACAAGCGCACCCTGCTCTCATTCGAACGCGAGATGCTGGGGCTCTACGTCTCAGACCATCCGCTCAATGGTGTTGAGCATGTGCTGGCGGCCCAGGCCGACGCCCCGATCGCGACGCTGTTCTCCGAGGACCGGGCGGATGGCGCGATCCTGACCGTCGGTGGGCTGGTCACATCGGTGCAACGCAAAGTCACCAAGCAGGGCAGTACCTGGGCGATCGTGTCGTTGGAGGACATGGCTGGGTCCATCGACGTGATGGTCTTCCCGCAGACCTACCAACTCGTGGGTCCGCATTGCGTGGAGGATTCAGTGCTGCTGGTCAAGGGTCGGCTGGACAAGCGCGATGAGGACGAGCTCAAGTTCATCGCTATGGAGGTGACGGTCCCCGACCTCGAGGAGGGGCCCAGCGGGCCGGTGGCTGTGCGCATGGAGTCGAGACGCTGCGTACCCGCCACCATCGAGAGCCTCAAGGAGATCCTCGCCACCCATCCGGGAACGACCGAGGTCCAGTTGCAGTTGCTCAACGGTCCCCGCACCACCGTCATGCGGTTGCCCGACAGGCTCCGCGTGACCCCGTCGCCGGCCCTGTACGGCGACTTGAAGGCGTTGCTCGGGCCGGGCTGTCTGGGTGCCGCGTGAGTGTGACACCCGACCCCCAGGTGTCGCCCGCAGCCACCGGGGCGAGGTGGTTCCTGGTCTCGGTGCTCGTCTGCGCTGCCGCTGTCGCCCCACTGTGGATTCTGCTCGCCCCCCGCGTCGTCTACGTGGTCGCCGATGGTGAGGCGAGCCGCAAAGTCCCTCACCCCGACGAGTTCTTCGGTGCCGACCTCTTGTTGGGTGGTCTGCTATGCCTGGCAGCGGTGGTGCTGGTGGCGCTGTGGGTCTTTCGAGGTCGTCAGCAGCCTCTGTCCACCCTGGTCGGGCTGGG
The DNA here is from genome assembly GCA_964392145.1 of uncultured Actinomycetes bacterium. Classification (GTDB taxonomy): domain Bacteria; phylum Actinomycetota; class Actinomycetes; order S36-B12; family UBA10799; genus JACJWR01. Next base: position 8,000 of record CAYMPK010000076.1, read on the forward strand.
CCTTGGCGGTCTCGTCGGCGGCATGGTCGTGGCCTTGATCGGCGCACGTCTGACCCAGACAGACCTGGTCGCGCTGGCCAGCGGGTCCGCCGATGGGGTCGAAATCGTTGCCGGTCTGAGATTCCGCTCCTATGCGCTGCTGATTTGGTGGCCGGCCGTGGTCGCCGTTGCAGTGGCCGCGGTGCTGTGGCTCAACCCGCCCGCCGATGCTGGGCGCACGCCGGCACGCAAGCGTGCGACTGCGACACCGGCTGGTCAGACGGATTCCGCCGCGACGGCCGGGGTCACTGTCGACGACTGATCGGTGCCACGCGCGCCCCGGACACCGAGATCAGGTCCTCCGGGCTGAGTTGGATCTCAAGCCCTCGCTTGCCGCCCGAAACCATGATCGTGGATTGGTCGGTTGCCGCGGTATCCAGCACCGTGGGCAAGGGCTTGCGCATCGCGACTGGACTGATGCCGCCCAGGACGTAGCCACTGGCCCGTTCTGCGTCGTTCGGATCGGCCATCTCGGCCCGACGTCCACCGACCGCGTTGGCCAGCGCCTTCAGGTCGAGTGCGCGGTCGACCCGCACCAGACCGACGACCAATTCGCCGTCAACGTCGGCGATCAGGGTCTTGTAGACCCGGTGCGGCTCGACGTCCAGGGCGTAGGCGGCGTCCATCCCGTACGAACTCTCACTCGGGTCGGGCTGGTAGCTGAGGACCTTGAAGTCGACGTGGGACTTGGCCAACGCGGCGGTCGCCCTGGTGGAGGGCCGGTCTCGGTGGTCGCCCTTCTTCTTTTTCTTGTGCTTCCGGTCGGCCTTCGCCGAGTCGTCCCGTTTGCTGCCCGAGTGCTTCGACTTCTTGGCATTCGCATGCTTGCCGTTGGCGTGCTTCTTCTCGTCACCATGGTGGGACTTCTTGCCCTTGGCCACTGCTCTCCTCGATCAGGTGCACAACCGGCGTATCGACAATGAGGTCAAGCATGACCCTAGTCGGCCCACCGGGGTGAACGCCGGTCACGGATACCATGTCAACCATGAGGTTGCTCGATCTGCGCGGAACCGACGTGTCGACCGCCCATGTGCCGCGCCCGACGATGGACGTTGCCACCGCGGTCGACACCGTTCGTCCGATCGTTGCCGATGTCGCTGCGCACGGTGAGTCGGCGGTCCTCGATGCCGGCGAACGATTCGACGGGGTCCGAGCCCCATCCCTGCGGGTCCCGGTGGAGGTCATGCAGGAGGCCCTCGCGGGTCTGGATCCCCAAGTGCGGGCGGCCCTGGAGACGGCCATCGAACGGGTGCGACTCGTCCACGTAGCCCAGATCCGCACCGAGTCCACCGTGGAGGTCACCCCTGGCGGTTCGGTCACCCAACGCTGGTTGCCCGTCGACCGGGTGGGCCTGTACGTGCCCGGTGGTCGCGCGGTCTATCCCAGCAGCGTCGTCATGAACGTGGTCCCCGCTCAATTGGCCGGGGTCGGATCGATCGCCGTGACCTCGCCGCCTCAGACGGACTTCGGTGGGTGGCCCCATCCCACCGTGCTGGCCGCGTGTGCCCTGCTCGGCGTCGATGAGGTGTACGCGGCCGGTGGCGCCCAGGCCGTTGCCCTACTCGCCTACGGAGCCGAACTGTCCGAAGGAGGTCGCTGCGCGCCGGTTGCGATGGTGACGGGCCCGGGGAACATCTGGGTGACCGCGGCGAAGCGGCTGCTGATGGGGCGCATCGGAATCGACAGTGAGGCCGGTCCGACGGAGATCATGGTGATAGCCGACGAGTCGGCCGACCCGGCACAGGTGGCGGCCGATCTCATCAGCCAGGCCGAGCACGATGTGGTCGCCGCCTCCGTCCTCGTCACGGATTCCGCCGCCCTGATCGCCCGTGTCGAAGAGGAGTTGGTCGGCCAGATTGCCCTGACCAAACACTCCGAACGCATCTCGGAGGCTCTTGCCGGTGAGCAGAGTGCCGCGGTACTGGTTGATTCCATCGACGATGCCGTCTTACTCGCGAACATCTACGGGGCCGAGCATCTCGAGATCCAGACGGCGGCCGCCGCGGACAGAGCACGCCAGATCCGCAATGCCGGTGCCATCTTCGTGGGGGCCTACTCGCCGGTGTCGCTGGGGGACTACGCAGCCGGCTCCAACCACGTCCTCCCGACCGGCGGCTGCGCATGCCATTCGGGAGGCCTGTCGGTCCAGACGTTCCTGCGTGGGGTGCAACTGATCGAGTACTCGCGGGCGGCCCTGGCGGAGATCGCCCCGGTCGTGCAGACCTTGGCCGACGCAGAGGACCTTCCCGCCCATGGGGCCGCGATCGCCGTCCGATTCGACGACGAGCAGTGACCGGCGATCGGTCGGCGGTGGGTGAGCTGCCGCTGCGGGAGGAACTGCGCGGGATCGAGCCCTACGGCGCGCCGCAACTGGACGTTCCGGTGGCCCTCAACGTCAACGAGAACCCCTATGGGCCGTCGGCGGCGCTGGTGGCGGACCTGTCCGCGAGCGTCGCCCGCGTCGCCGCGGACATGAACCGCTACCCCGACCGGGAGGCGCGGGAGTTGCGGTCAGCGTTGGCGGCCTATCTCGGCCGGGGGCTGGATGCCGAGAACGTGTGGGCCGCCAATGGCTCCAACGAGGTGATGGTGCAGATACTGCAGGCTTTCGGCGGGCCCGGCCGAAGCATGATGGTCTTTCCGCCCACCTACTCGATGTACCCCGAGTACGCCCGGGCCACGCACACGCAGGTTGTCGAAGGGCCACGTGAGGCCGATTTCACCTTGCGTGCGGAGGCCACCGCAGCGGCAGTCCGGTCGGCCTCACCCGACATCGTCATGCTCGCCTCACCCAACAACCCGACCGGCACGGCC
>CAYMPK010000077.1:0-10827 GCA_964392145.1 uncultured Actinomycetes bacterium
GACCCCGCTTATGCTGGTGGGCCAGTCGCTCGTCCTCGCCGTCGTACTCTTCGTCGCCATCTTCGCGCTCGGCTACGCGGCGCTCTCCGCGAACAACCCGGCGTACTTCAACGAGCCGCTGACGAAAGCCTCGGCGCTGTATTTCTCCATGACGGTGACCTCCACTGTCGGTTTCGGCGACATCGTCGCCGTGAACGACACCTCACGCAGTCTTGTGACCTTCCAAATGTTCATGGCCCTCGTGGTACTCGCGGCGGCGATCCGCGGGGTGACGTATGCCGCGTCGGCGGGTTTCAAGAGCCGCCACAGCGGCGCGGATGTCGGCGCCGTGCAAGGTGCCGTGGTGGATGCGGCCGGCGGCGAGGACACACCGAAGAACGGGGATTCCCGCTAACTGCGGCGGTCATTCCCGTTACCGTGTAACTGCACCGCGACCCAGGATCTGGTCATACTCTGGGCGCGCGAAGCTCAACCGGCACCGCTCTCCGCGGTTCGCCACCCAGACATAGGAGGCCCGTCCGTGCTCAAGTCCGTCGGAATCATCGTCACCCTCACCGCCGCTGCTGCCCTCGCCACTGGTTGCTCGGGAGGTAACAGCGCTTCCAACGCTGCGAGTTCGGCGGTCGCGGCCGCCAGTTCGGCTGCCGCACAGGCGCAATCCGCGGCGTCAAGCGCTCTCGGTCAGGTGCAGGAGAGCCCAGGTTCACAACTATGCAACACCCTGAGCGAGGTCAAGGCCCAGCTCGAGGCACAGACCGGCGGCTCGGTGACCGTGGGCGAAGCCCAGGCGGCCGGCGCGAACATCAGCGCGAAGCTCGATGCGGTGAAGCAGGACGCGGGCCCGATCAAGTCGGCCATCGTCTCCGGGCTGCAGAGCGCTGAGAGCGCCTACCTGCAGACCCTGCAGGGTCAGCCGGCCAACACGCCCCTGAGCCAGGCATCTCCACAGGCCCAGGCGGCCGCCCAGGCCGTATCGAAGGCATACCAGGGCGTTGCCACAGGACTCGGTTGCGGCAACTGACGAGCGCGCCGGCGATCTGCGGCCGGCGGGTTGTCCGGGGTCCTACTCGGGCAGCCCGCCGCAGTCGTTCAGGAACGTCTGACAGCGCTCCGCCTCATCGCTCTCACCGATAGCCTCGGCAGCGCGCCCCAGCGCCGAGAGGCACCGCAAGAAGCCCAGGTTCGGTGCGTGGTCGTGGGGCACGGGACCGTGACCGCGCCAGCCATGACGGCGAAGCGAGTCGAGTCCCCGGTGGTACCCCACACGCGCATAGGCATACGAGTCTACGGTGCGACCCTCGGTCCAGGCCGCATCGGCGAGGACCGCCCAAGCGAGCGAGGATGCCGGATGTGCGGCGACCACCGCATACGGATCCGCACCGGATTCCAGCGCGGCGACCACGGCAGGGTCTGAGGGCAGGAATGTGGGATCGGGCTCGTCGAGCAAGTTCGGACCGGACATGACGTCACCATAGTGCCCTTGCTGCGAGGGCAGGCCAAGGCAGTGCCTCTGGCGCTAGGTTGAGGTGCATGTGGGTAGCCGGTGCGCGAGGTCGACACACGGCCCGGGCACGGGTCCAGCCTCCGGCGTTCGCAGTTGGAGGACATCCTGCGCCAGCAGCCCGCACCCACGATGTACCGGAAACCCCAAGAATCTCCCGGCTGTGAGGAAATCATGACACCCACCCCCACCACCTCGGCGGCAGAGAACATCCCGGACATCCGGATGTCGACGCAGGACGCGCTCTGGCTGACGATGGACCGGCCCAACAACTTGATGATCATCGACGGTCTGATGTGGACGCACCGGCGAATCCCGCCAGAGGATTTCCGGGCACTGCTAGCCGAGCGCGTCGTCGAGCGCTTCCCGGTGTTCTCGTCGGTCCCCGCCCAGACCGACGCCGGGTGGGTGTGGCGCCAGTTCCCCGAATTCGACCTCGACGATCACCTCCGGGTGATCGAGCTTCCCGGTGACGCGGGTTTCGCGGAATTGCGGGAACTCATCTCCGTCGAGCGGAGCCGACCGCTCGAACACGACCGCCCCTTGTGGTCGGCGATCCTCGTCGACAACCTGCATGCTGAGGACGGTCCAGACGGGCGGCGCCGTCGTAATCGTGGCTCCGCCGTGATCATGCGTTCGCACCACTCGTTGGCGGACGGTATCCGTCTCACCCAGGTGATCCTCGGCCTCTGCGACACCATGGCCGACTCAGCCCCGACGACAGTGGGCAAGAACATGAAACGACCGGACTCTATGGAAGAGCTGGCAGTCGAAGCGGTGAAAGCCCTGAGCAGCGATGCGCTCGACGCCGCCCGATCAACGGCCGAGTTGGCCTTGGAGGAGGTACGGCTGGGAACCGATCCCCGGGCCGGCGTCCCGGTGCTCGGGTCGATGCTCCGTGCGACCTCCGGAGCGGTCGGACTCGTCAGGAATCCGACCCGGCTCGCTGATGTGGCCCAGTCCTTCGGTTCGGCGACGAACCGTTCCGTCAACGATGTGGCTGCGGTGACGAAGCTGTTGATGGCTCCGCCGAGCACCCGCACGGTGTGGTCGGGCGAGCCCGGCGTCGCCAAGTCAGCCGATTGGGCCCCGACCCTCCCGCTGGCCGAGGTGAAAGCCATCGGGCGCGCGACCGGCAGCACCGTCAACGACGTTCTGATCGGAGTCGTCGCCGGGGCCCTGACCCGCTACCTTCGCCACCACGGCGACCATGACACCGATGAATTGCTCTGGATGGTTCCGGTGAGCGTGCGCCCCTTCGAGGAACAGCCGACCTCGCTGGGTAACCACTTCGCATTGGTCGCCGTGCGACTTCCAATAGGTGAGGACAACGTCGCCGAGCGGCTCCGCAAGCTGCACGTCGAGATGGATCGCATCAAGGCCAGCGATGAGGCCGCGCTCACCTACACTGTGCAGCGGGCCATCTCCCAAGCCCCGACGCCGTTGGCCGTTGGACTGACGAACTTCTTCGCCGACAAAGCCGTCGGGGTTCTCACCAACGTGCCCGGACCGCGCAGCCCGCTGGGGATTGCCGGACGCGAGGTCGCCGGTGTGCTGGCATGGGCGCCGTGCTCCGGCAAGCAGGTGATGACGATCTGCATCTTCAGCTACAACGGCAAGGTGTCGGTCGGCTTCGGCGGAGATGCTGCGCTCGTTCCCGACATCCACCTACTGCCCAAGTTCCTCACCGAGGAATTCGAGAAAATGCGGGAAGTGCTGATTCCGGAAGCCTGAGCTCGCCGCTGGTGAAGTTCCTGTCACGCCACACGGCGACCAGTTCCGCGAATCGCTCCGGCTCGCTGCGGTGGGGTTCGTGACCGGATTCGTCGAAGACCTCGAACTGACTTCCCGGCAGTTGTGCGTGCGCATTCTCACCGTGGGCCAGAGGGATGATCCCATCCTTCCCACCCCAGACGATGAGTACCGGGCCATCGCCTGACAGGTGCAACTTCTCCAGGGCCGACACCCGCTGGCCGCTGTGATCCACAACGCTGCGAAGGGTCATCAGGAACGACTGTCGATGGTCGGCAGTGCTGAGGCGCGCCAACTTGGTCAGTACCGCCTCAGAGAGGAACCGGGGCTCCGCGCCGACCCTGGTGACGATGCGTCGCAGCCGTTGAAGCACGGAGATGGTCCTGTCGGTGAGTCCCAGTTGGAGCACCACACCTGCACCCGGCAGCGACATCAACCGCAGGGCCATGTTGGTCTCTGCACCCAGACCGCCACTGGCGACCAGCACGAGGCCTGCGCACCGTTCCGGGAACTGGTAGGTGAACTGCAGGGCTATTCCCCCGCCCAGGGAATGTCCCACGATCACGGCCCGAGGGATCTCAAGCACGTCCAGCAGGTCGCGCAGTGTGCAGGCCATGGCGCCGAGCGAGTAGTCGCCCTGACCCTTGGCGGAGCGACCGTGCCCTGGAAGGTCCACCGCGATGACCCGGGCACCGGTCGCGGCGAGAAGTTCGGCGGCGGGCTCCCACCCTTCTGAGGTGGAGCCGACTCCGTGCACCAGCATGAGCGGCACGCCGGTCCCCGGGTAGTCGCGGAAAGCAACTTCTCTGCTGTGCAGGACGATGGCGCGGTCCATGGGTGCGCTCGGGCGTACCGGGCGGTGGTGGGTTCCGGTATCGACGGACACGGTTGCCTCCAGGTATGTGGTGGTGGTCGCACCGGCTCAACCCCGCGTCGGCGGGCGACCTAACTTACTATACCGTAACCTACGGTTGCGTAAGTTGCATTCCCAGTGGCCGCGTGCGGGCTTATCCTGATCCGCGTGGACCTGCCCATGGTGCTCGTCACCGGCCTGAGCCTCGCGGCGGCCGCCGGCCTCAACGCGTATATCCCCCTGTTGGTCGTCGGGCTACTCGCGCGTTTTGAAATCGTTCCACTGGAAGCCCCGTACAACCTGCTGGCGAGCACACCCGTGCTCATCATCGTGGCGGTGCTACTGGCCATCGAGGTGTTCGCCGACAAGATCCCGGCTGTCGACTCTGTGAACGACGTGGTGCAGACCTTCATCCGACCCGTGGCGGGCGGGCTGCTGTTCGCCGCGAGCGTGAACATCGGCGGCGACTGGGTCAAGATCGCCGCCATCGTTCTGGGCATCGTGACCGCGGGCGGTGTCCATGCCGCGAAAGCCACCGCCCGGCCGGTGATCAATATGGGAACCGCCGGGGTCGGCGCTCCGGTGGCCAGCACCGCGGAGGATCTACTGTCCACTGGCCTGTCCGTCACGGCAGTCCTGGCACCGATCGTCGCCCTGCTACTGCTGATACTTCTGACGGTGCTGATCGTGCGCGCCATAACCGGTCGACGGCGACGGCGCGCTAGCGTTGAGACGTGATCGACATGCATCTCGTGCGAGCGGCCCGCGGTGCCGCCCTGGAGGCGGTCGGAACGCTGCTGCGCAATGAGGACCTCGCCGACCGCGGTCGATTGGAGCAGTACCGGAACCTTCGACGTCGGCAGGTTGACCAGGTGCGGCGGAGTTGGGAGACCTCCTCAGGGTTGGCGACGCTGCCAAGCATCCCGATGAAGCTGGCATCCACAGTGACGGGGCGCAAGCGTGACTAGGGCCCGACAGGTGTTCCTCGGCCTCGCGGTGATCGCCTCGCTGCTCATCGTCATCGGTACCGCCACCGGTGGGGATGTGTTCGGCTGGGCGCGCGCTCCGCTGTTGATGCCGTTCGTCTTCATCTTCACGCTCTTGGCGCGGCCGCGGCCTACACCCCGGTTCTTCGGAATCCTGCTCGTTGCCCAGATCTTCTCCTGGCTGGGCGACATCGCCTTGGCCATGGGCATCGACGCCCTCTTCCTCGTCGGCGTAGCACTCTTCCTCTGCGCACAGATCAGCTACATCCTCACCTTCCGCGGCATCCCCGGGGGTCACCTGCTCGCGCGACGGCGTTGGGTCCTCCTGCCGTATGTCATCTACTGGGTCGGGATTCTGGCGCTGATGCTGCCACGGGTCGAGGTGGCCCTTGTCGTGCCGCTGCTGATCTATGGCACCGTGCTCATCTTGATGGCCGTCGCCGCCGTGGACACCTGGGATCGCGTGCCACGGGTGGCCGGCCAGATGCTGCTTGCGGGATCGATCCTGTTCGTTGTCTCCGACAGCATGATCGCTCTGACGAAGTTCGGTCCGTTGCACTCCGGCGCGGTCGAGGACACGATCCTCATAGGCACCTATTGCGTTGCGCAGATCCTGTTGGCTCTCGGAGTCATCAGGGCAGCCGAGCGGTTCTCCTCCGAGTCCGCAGGGGTGCGGCCCTGAGCCCCGCCGTCGAATTCGTCGACCTGACCGTCAGCCTCGGCGGCAAGGAGGTCCTGCACGGCCTCACGTCGCGCGTCAGCGAGGGTTCCATCACCGGCCTGATCGGGCCCTCGGGCTCGGGGAAGACAACGCTGATGCGCACGATCGTGGGCGTCCAGCTCTCGGGCGGCGGCACCGTGCAGGTACTCGGAGTCCCTGCCGGAAGTCCGGAGTTGCGGCCGCGGATCGGCTATGTGAGCCAGAGCCCGAGCGTCTACGGCGATCTGTCGGTTGGTGCGAACTTGCGGTACTTCGCCGCGATCCTGCTGCCGGGCAAACGGGAACTCGCCCGGGCACGGTGCGACGAGGCCCTCGAGGCGGTGGACTTGACGCCGCTGGCCGACCGGCGGGTGGACACCCTGAGCGGCGGTGAAGCCAGCCGCGTCTCGCTGGCGGTGGCCCTGCTCGGCGATCCGGACCTGCTCGTGCTCGACGAGCCAACGGTCGGGCTGGATCCTGTCCTCCGCCGCGACCTCTGGGCGTTCTTCGACGAGCTCGCAGGGCGGGGGATCACCTTGCTGGTCAGCAGTCATGTGATGGACGAGGCGGAGCGCTGCGATGATCTGCTGTTGATGCGCAACGGCACCATCCTCTTTCACGGCGCGACTCCCGACCTACTCGTCACCACCGGGCAGCCCGACGTCGAGTCGGCCTTCCTGAACCTCGTGGAGGGGTCATGACCGCGCGACGCACGCTGTCGACGGCGGGGCGCGTGCTGGCCCAACTGCGTGGAGACCGAAGGACCGTGGTCCTCATGCTCGTGGTACCCGTCGCACTGCTGTGCCTGTTGAAGTGGGTGTGGGCCGATCAGCCGGAATTGTTCAACGCGGTGGGTCTACCGATCTTGGGCATTTTCCCCTTCGTGACGATGTTCCTGGCCACTTCGGTGGCGGTACTGCGCGAGCGGCAATCAGGCACCCTGGAACGGCTCATGGCCTCCCCCATCAGCAAGGGCGACCTAATTCTCGGGTATCAGCTCGCGTTCGGGGCATTCGCGACGGTGCAGGCGCTCATCGCGGCCGGTGTCGCCCTGCTGCTCCTTGATCTCGACGTGGCCGGACCGGCATGGGCCGTGGTGGTCGTTGCGGTGCTGGTCGGTCTGCTCGGAACGGCCCTTGGATTGGGCCTGAGCGCGTTCGCCCGCAATGAGTTCCAGGCGGTGCAATTCATGCCGGCCGTAGTGTTCCCGCAGTTCCTGCTGTGCGGACTGCTGGCTCCACGTGAGGACATGCAGCCGGTGCTGAGCGCGATCTCGGATGTGCTGCCCTTGTCCTACGCCGTTGATGCCATGGACAACATCACGACCCAGACCGGCGTGACCGCGGGTACCTGGTGGTCGATGGCGATCGTGACGGGATTCATCATCGCCAGTATCGCCCTCGGGTCACTGACGCTCCGACGCGCGACGGCGGGATGACCGGACACGATCCGTTCAGGGACGCCGGGCGGTGACGCGGAGCCGAACGTAATCCGCCACCCAATTGCCCTCGACGTCACACAGGGCCGGTCGGAGGAGCTCCACGACCTCCGCGCGAACATCCTCCTGTTCAGCCACGGAGAGCCCGAGAACGTCCAAGAAACCCTGCCGGAACGTGCGTATCCAACCATCCATTCCAGTGGGCAGGGGTGTCTGCCTGGGCACGAGCACGGCCTCAATGTCGACGAATCCAGCCTCCGCCAGCACCGCTGTGTACTGCCCGGGAGTGGGGTAATACTGATCGGCCGGTAGGTCGACGATTCCCCGCTTGGCCAGCACCGCTCGGAGCGCGGTGAGAATCGCCGCGATATTGCCGAACCCGCCGAACTCCAGGGCCGCCCGACCACCCGGGACCAGAACCCGAAACATGGAAGCTGCCGCCCGCGCCGGTTCGGGCACCCAGTGGAGGACCGCGTTCGAGAACACCGCATCGAACTCCCGGTCGAATTCCAGAGCCCGGGCGTCCCCGTAATGCACGTCCAGTCCGCGCGACTCGGCCACCGCCAGGAGTTCCGCCGAGGTGTCCACCCCGACCACCCGGCAACCGGCGGCGACCAGCCGCTCGGTCAGCGCGCCGTCACCGCACCCGAGGTCGAGTATGCGTTCACCCGGGACCGGTGCGAGAAGGTCGAGCACGACCTGCCCCAACGCGGGGACGAAGGCGCCGTGCTGGGCATAGTCATCGGCCACCCACTCGCTGCTCCGGTTGGCCGCGGGCGGGTCCTCCGGCCTGGTCAGAAAGCGACCGCCGACTGCGCGTCGGACACCGCGGGGTGCGAGTGCGCGTGCCGCTCGTCCGCTCGCACCTCGATCGGGCGGTAGGTATAGAAGAAGATCACGCCCTCGGGACCGACATCCACAACATCGTGCGCCACCCCGGGCGGGATGTAGGCATAGGACCCTGGACCCATCCGCTTGCCAACCATCGTTGCCTCGCCCTGGGTGACGAGGATGTGATGCTGGGCGTACTCGTGAACGTGGGACGGGTTCACCGCGCCCGGTTCGACCTTGATGAGTCCGAGGACCACGCTTCCGGAACGCCAGAGCACCTTGTGCTGCAGGGCAGGATCGTCGTGGAGGGTCTCCCAAGGGATCTCCTCGACATCCGATCCGGACAGCAAGATCAGGTTGCCGAGATCGTCACGGTCAGCCGGGCTGGCAGCTTGGGTGTGCGCATCAGTTGCCATGAATCAAACCTCCTGTGGGATCTTCGACGACATTGAGCCTACTGCGAATCCGAGCCGGGTCGCTTCGCCTCCGCGTCGGATGTCGACGGTAGGGGTGGATCCAGGCCCACCCCGGTACGGTTAACGTCCCGCGCTGGCAGGGCACGCAGCTCCTGCAGGCCGGCGGCCTGCAAGGCCGTGAAGGTTCGTTCAGTGCGGCTACGACCCAGGAAGGCCACTATCCAATGGCCCAGTGTCGAGACCTTCTGGAAGAAGCCGACGAGATAGGCGATGTGGATGAATAGCCAGAGCATCCAGGCGGGAAACCCGCGCGCCCGCAATGCGCCGACATTGGCCACGGCCCTGAACCGGGAGATGGTGGCCATGCTGCCCTTGTCGAAATAGACGAACGGTTCCGTCACTTCCTTGCCCTTGAGTTGGTGCTTGATTCGGCGCGCCGCGTACTTTCCCCCCTGCATCGCGACCTGCGCGACCCCCGGATAGTTGTTGAGAGCAACCATGTCACCGATGACTGAGATTTCGGGGTGGCCGGGCAACGTCAGGTCGGGCAGGCACTTGACGCGCCCGCTGCGGTCGGTTTCGGCACCTGTCCGCTCGGCCAATTGTGCGGCCAACGGCGAGGCCGTGACGCCTGCTGCCCAGATCTTGCACCGGGCCTCGATGCGCTCCTCGTGACCGTCGGCGAACTTCAGCTGCACCCCGGTCTCATCCACATCGGTAACCAGCGCACCCAGCCGCACCTCGATACCCATCCGCTCCAACGTGGATCGGGCATAGGTGGATTGCTTGTCCCCGAATGCCGACAGCACGGCGTCCCCGCCGTCCAGCAGGATCACCTTGGCCGCAGCAGGATCGATTCTCCGGTAGTTGTTCTTCAGTGCACGCCTCGACAACTCGCGGATCTGGCCGGCCAGTTCAACACCCGTGGCGCCAGCTCCGACGACCACGAAGGTCTGCCAGGGCGCTCGATCCTGAGCCTCCGGCAGCAACTCGGCCACCTCGAAGGAGCCGAATATCCGTCCGCGCAATTCAAGGGCGTCATCGATCGACTTGAGTCCGGGCGCCCATTCCTCAAACTCAGGATGTCCGAAATACGACTGGCCGGCCCCGGCGGCGACTATCAGCGAGTCGTAGCGGGTTCGCACCTCGAGTTCACCGACGACGGAGGTGACGGTTCGGGCGTCGACGTCGATGTCGGTGACTTCGCCGAGCATCACCTCCGTGTTGCGGTGACGCTTGAGGACATCCCGAGTGCTGGGGGCGATCTCACCTTGGGACAGGATTCCCGTTGCCACTTGGTAGAGCAGCGGCTGGAACAGGTGGTGATCCGTCTTGGCGATGAGCGTGACGTCGACCGCCGCCCGCCGCAACGCCTTCGCTGCGAACAGCGCTCCGAATCCCGAGCCGACGATGACCACCCGCGGCCGAGCATTGGCGGGGGCGGACTGTTCGGCAGGCACGGTCGATCCCTGCGGGCTAGCTGACATGTAGTGATCCTCGCGCACTTCAGGCGAGTTCGAAAACCAATTCGTCCACGATTTCCCGCCGCGCCGGTGCATATTCGGGCTCCGAACCAACCTGCTGGAAGCCTGCGGCCAACAGGATGTGGACCGACGCGTGATTGTCCGCCGCGCATCGCCCCCGCAACGGCCTGCGCTGCTCGACCCGCAGGAACTGCTGCAGGGCCTGGTTTCCCACCCCACGACCCCAGAACTCCCGTCCCAGCCAATACGTCAGTTCGGGCTCGCCGTCGGCGGCCAACCATGTGGCGACATGCCCGGCGACCGAATCATCGACGAGCACCGCACGCACCAGGATCTCGGGATCCGCCAGCATCGACTGCCACCGATGGCGAAAGGCGGTGGGTTCAGGCGTCTCGGCTTGGCAGAAGGCTGCTTGCCAGCGGGCGCCTTGGTCCTTGGCATGCCCCAGGAAATCCTCGATATCAGCCGGATTCGGAGATCGCAGGCTGACCACCGGGGGTTCCGGTTCGGAGGGCGGCACACAGGAAGGCTAATGCCAGCAGGGCCATCACGGCGACCACCGGCAGCCACAGGGCCGAGACGCCCGCGGCGATCGCGAGCACCAGACTCAGCCACAGAAGAGGGGGCACCGGTGCGTGTGAGCGCAGCCGCATCAACACCAACGAAAGGACGACCGATCCGGCCCCGAGCAGCAAGGCTGCCGGCGCGATTCCGTGGAGGTGTCCGAGCAGACCCTCTTCGGCAACCGTCCCCGCGGCCTTCTTCAACGCGAGGGCCACCAGCACAATGCCGCCCACGGTGAGCGAGTGCAAGAAGCTGAAGGCGTCCCTTGCATAGCGCGCGGCCGCGGCACCCGAGCGTATCTC
>CAYMPK010000078.1:0-10766 GCA_964392145.1 uncultured Actinomycetes bacterium
CGACACACGAGGTCGCGCTGTCGGATGAGATCGGCTACGCCAGCTTCTTCGTAGAGGACCTCACCGGCCAGAACAACAGCCTCGTCGCCGACTACGAGGTCCTCGAGGGCAATCAGTCGCGCGCGGGTGTCCGTGCACACCTGACGGAGATCCGAGTACCCACGGACACCATCGACAACCGCTACGCGAATGCCGAACGGCTGGACTTCATCAAGGTTGACGTCGAGGGGGCGGAGTTGCAGGTACTGCGGGGCGGCACCCAGGTGCTGTCCACGCTACGGCCTATCGTCTTCGTGGAGATCAGCCTCAACCATGAGCAGACCAGGGACTTCCTTCGGGCCCTGGGCTATCGACTGTTCGCTCCCGATGGCACCGAGGAGACTGGCGCGTCGGGGCTGGAGAACCACTTCGCCCTCCATCGGGAGGCGCATGCCCACCTCATTAGTGGGCTGGGCGCCGACGAACCTCGATCTCGGTGAGCGCCGCAACGCTGACGTCCGCGGCCCATGCCGGGTCGTCGGGCGGCCGTTGTGGGTGGACGTTGCGGCCATCGTCGTCTACTTGGATCGTGAACCACCCCAACGCGTTGGGGGCCGCGAAGTCCTTGGCTGGGTTGTCGGCGATGTAGACGAACCGCTCCCGGTCAGGGAAGGCTGTCGCGACCCGGTGGAAGTTGGCCGGATCGGGCTTCGTCGAGCCGACCTCCTCCGAGACGACGACCACGTCGATCCATTGGTTCACCCCCAAGGCCTGGAGCTTCCCTCGCTGGCTCGACGACCGACCATCGGTGACCACCGCCCATTCGCCACCGGCGGCCCTGACACCCGCAAGCAACTCCTCGGCGCCGGGTTCCAGGACGATCCTCGGTTGATGTTCGCGATAGACGGTGAGCAGAGCCTGGGCATCGGGGGCACGCTCGGATACGTCCGCGATACCCAGAGATCCGGGAGCCTGCCCGATCGACTGCACCAGCCGGTCGAGTGCTGGTTCGCCAGCGCGCTGCCAGGCCATCATGGCCTCCAGCGGTGCTGCTTCGGATATGCCGAGGCTGCGCAGCACCGCAGCGTAACCGGACCTGACGAAGTCGATCTCCTTGTACAGCGTGTCGTCCAGGTCGAATACGACCACGGACGAATCATCTACCAGCAGCTGCATCGAGGTACACCGCGTCGTCGTAGCGCAGCATCAGCAGATCCGCGCGCCAACCGTCGTAGAAGGGGATCGCCTCGCCGAGCAGGTACTCGCGGAACAGCCACTCCGGGAACCGCGCGCCGGCGGCATAACTCAAGGGATAGCCGCCGCCGAACCTCGGATTCACTTCGATCCCGAATACGCGTGATCTGTCGTGATTGGCGAAGACCTGAAGGGTGACGCATCCCCGGGCGCCCGGCCAGGACCCGAATCGGGTGAGGAGGTGGTCGTACAGGCCGTCGCGTATCGTGCGCCCCTTCGCGACCTCCCCCGCCCGCGTGGCCAACCGAAGCCGTGGCACCAGACACCGCAGACTGCCACTTCGGTCGTAGTACAGGTCGACTGTGACTTCATCGAACTCCGCCGGGTCCATGTACTCCTGGAACATGAAGCGCGGACTGGACATGTGTTCCGCGATGAGGTCCGCAGCCGAGCGCAGCAGCATGGCGTCGGTGCTGGAACTGCCATCACGAGGTTTCACGAATGCGGGATACCGCAACGACGCGGGTGACATCTCGGCCGGGCAGGGCAGGTCGAAATCGGCGAGTAGCCCCGGGGTGAGGCGCTTGTCGTTGGCAGCGTCGACGATTGCCGAATCCGGCACCGAGACGTCGACCCCGCCGGCACGAAGTCGTTGGGCGGCATTGGCCAGAACGGGCAACTCGGTGTCGATCGTCGGCAGGATGAGCGCCACCTCGTACTCCGAACACACGGATTCCAGCGCGTCGAGGTAGTGCGCACTGCCGACATGGGGAAGTGCCGCCGAGACGTCGGCCACCTGGCAGGCCGACGACAGCTCCGGCTGAAGATCGGTGGCCACCACGGCGGCCTCGGGGAAGAGGCTGCGCAGGTCGTGCTGGCAATCGCGAATCAACGAGACCCGGCGTCCCGCCGAGGAGACCAGGATGTTGCGCCGGCTGGGCATCGGTTGGTCGCCGACCACGGGTGTTGCCGTCATGCCTTGCGGGCCACCGTCTGGTAGTGCACCGGCATCCGGGGACGATCAGGGTCCGGGATCTCCACCACGGACACCGACTCGAAGTCCGACAGCAGGCTCCTCAGCCCATCGTCTGTGAAACGCCAACAGTCCGGAGCCGGTCCGTGGATACGGAAGTTGAAAGGTGTCGTTACTCCCAGCACCCCACCGGGCCGGAGCATCCGACGCAATTCGATGACGGCGTCCCATGGTCGAAGGGTGTGCTCCAGCACCTCGGTGCAGACGATGACGTCGAAGGAGTCGTCGGGGACCACTGTTGAGTTGTCGCTGCAGAGGTCGGCGATATACGTCGCTCCCGATGCTGGGTCGATGTCCATCGTCTCCACCCGGCTCTGGACGAAACTGGCGATCGCACCCGCATGGGACTCAGGGGCGATGTCCAGTACCCGGACATCGGCTCCGTCGAATTCGGTCGCGAGTTCAGCGATGAAATCCGTGACCGACTGTCGCAGGATGGCGAAGTTCCTGGCGTCGGTCGCTGACTCGATGAATTCCACGTGTTCTCCCTGCCTGCCCGACGGTTGGTACGTGCCGGATCGTCACCGTTGACTCTGCTCTTGATCGAAGGGCTTGAGCGCCTCATTGTAGACGCCCTGCCGGTTGACCACGGTCAGCATCGTGCGGGCGATGATCCTCATGTCCAGCCCGAAACTCAGGTTCCGGACGTACCAGTTGTCGTGTGCGAACCGCTGGTGCCACGACGTGTCATTGCGCCCGTTCACCTGCGCCCAACCCGTTATGCCGGGACGTACCGTCTGTCGACGCGCCTGCTCCGGGGTGAAGACTGACAGATAGGACATCAGCAGCGGGCGAGGGCCGACCAGGCTCATGTCCCCACGTATGACATTGAGCAGTTCCGGTAGTTCGTCGAGGCTGGTCTGGCGCAGGAACGAGCCGAATGGGGGCAACCGGTCGGTGTCGGGCAGCAGTTGCCCGTCCGAGCCCCGTTCGTCGGTCATGGTCCGGAACTTGAGCAGGTCGAAGGGTTCGCAATCGAGCCCGGGTCGTTCCTGTCGGAACAGCACCGGGCTGCCGAGGTTCTTGCGGACCAGCGCCGCCAGGACTACTTGCACCGGCAGGGTCAACAGCCCCAGGAAGAGTCCGACGGTCAGGTCGAAGGCCCGCTTGCCGACCCGCGCATAGAACGTCCGGGGCGGCGCCGACAGCGAATCCCGGTCGGTACGTGGCTGTGCCAACGGTGGCCCCCTCGTCGAATCGGCGGCATTAGTGACGAAGGGGCGGCTCGCCCGCTGGACCCTCCGATCCGGCAACCCTACTGGGGATGGTCACGCCGGACTCGTCAGCTGGGGAGATGCAACCCGCCCCCCTTGGCGCGCTCAGCGATCCCGGCGCAGATTCGCGATGAGCCAGTGTGGTCGACGTCCCAACGCGGCACAGATGAGGTAACTGACCGCCAACATCGCGAAGGCCACGCCGACGTAGCGAAGGCCCCAGGTCCAGTCAACGCTGGCGCGACCGTAGGAACGACTTCCCAAGGCATCCCTGACGGCCGGCTCGATGACCCATGCCCGCAGGTAGTAGAGCCCGTAGGGCAGCGCGAGCACCAGCGCCCACCACGGCCACGTCCGAGGCATTCGCAGTCGACGTTTGAACGACATCGGCGAATAGGGGGCCAGCGTGGAGGCAACATTGCCCAGGGCCAGCCAGCCGACCACGATCCAGATGTCCAGCATGATTGCCGACAGGATCGTTCGGTCTTCGTTGAGGAGTAATCGCAGGCCAGTGGAGATGGCCATCGTCATCGGGACGAGGATTATCGCCAGCGCGATGTTCTTCTTGAAGAGGATGCGGGCAACCTGCTTTCCATCACTCAATTCCGGCACGACGTGATCACGATCCGCGCCCAACTGGTTCGTGTTGATCGGGTCGCTGAGAACGAACAGGGCGACATTGGCGGCCACGCCATTGGCCGACCGCAGGAACCAGTGGTCGTTGGGGTTGTAGGCCGTGAAGAGGGCGTAGCCGATCCCCAGGACGAGGTTGATGGCGATGCCGATGAGCCAGCCCCGCCGACCGCGCAGGGTCCACAGCAACTCGTCGAGGATGTCCCGTCGCCAG
This sequence comes from uncultured Actinomycetes bacterium, assembly GCA_964392145.1. GTDB lineage: Bacteria > Actinomycetota > Actinomycetes > S36-B12 > UBA10799 > JACJWR01. The sequence goes on from CAYMPK010000078.1 coordinate 4,268, forward strand.
CCGACGGGTTGCGGAGCCGCCGTCATGTCGTGCGCACCCGCGTTGCCAATCCCTCCAGTCGGCGACGAACCGCCGGACGCCTTGCTGCCGGCGACGCCGCCTCAAGGTCCGTGAGCAGCGCACGCAGACGCCGTGCCGACAACGGCAGCGGGGCCGCGCACACCACCAGGTCGTCGAGGCTCTCAGCCAGGATCATTTCCCACGTGGGAACCGCCAACTCGGCCACCACCCGACCGGAGCCGTCGGCAAGCAACCCGATGTCAAGGTCCCGGATGGCCAGCGAGGTCAACACCGGAGACAGGGCGTCCATCGCCTGGACCGCGGTGGCAGGGTCGTTCACCGCAGGGGAGAGGGCCTTGAGAGCGATGTCAGCCATCACCCGCAGTGGCAGTAGTGGATCCTGGGCGCGGGTACGGCTGCTTCCGGTGATGAGCACCTTGCCGAGGTCGACCTGTGTCGATCCCCAGACGTGGGCAACCACGGTGCCAGGCGCGACGGGCGCTCCGACTGGGAGGGCGATGCGGATGAACGCCCCATTCCTGGAGGCCTGGGCCACCAGTGCGGACTCATCGATCTGTTGCAGCACGCAGGGTGCACGATCCCAGATGATGCTCTGCGGCTGGCGCTCGTGCTCCGGGGTCACAGGGCGCGAGGCGGCGTCGAACGGGTCGGGGAACGTCCTGGCCGCGACGTCCAGTCCCTCGACGCACAACTCCTGCAGGGTCGGACCCAATTGCACGGAGGTGAAGGCGGCCAGCTGTACCTGGCGCATCATCACCAGTGCCACCAGCGTCAACAGGAAGGTGACGCCCGGAACAACCCAGGACACCGACTCATTGCGCGCCGACAGCAGTGTGGCGGTCAGCGAGTACACGAAGGTGCCGATGGCCGTGCCGAAGACCCACCACGTCATGGGATGGTCCTCGAACCTGCGAAGGCGCAATGAGAAAGTCGCGTACACCCACTGCACGACGGTGAACAGCAGCGAGAAGATGATGGTCACCAGACTGACGACGGAGAACGCGATGGTGAGCATCACCGGCGCGGTAGTGGTGACCGGGAAGACGGGTGTCAAGTCGACCCGGACTGCGACCAGTGCGAGGAGTAAGCCGGCGGTGGCACACAGACCCTGAATCAGCCCGATGCGCAAGCGCTGGGCTGGGCGACGCAGCCGACGTCTGGCACCGGTGTGACGCTGGGGTCCGCGTTGTTCGGTCATGGCCACCAAGAATGGCACGGGACCTCGCCGCGGGACCGGTGGAACGGGTCCATGTGCGGCGCGCGGTTCACCAGGTCACCGGCGTCGCGAGGCTGCGGCGGAGGCGTCCCGACGTCGCGATCGGCAACAGAGGTCAGCGCTGTCGCTCGGCCGCCAACAACTCGGCCTTGATCTGCAGGCCCCAGCGGTAACCTCCCAGGGAGCCATCCGCCCTCACGACGCGATGACAGGGGATGACCATCGCCACCGGATTTCGACCGATTGCCGAGGCAACGGCGCGCACTGCTTTGGGTGCGTCCACCCCGGCGGCGATCTCCGAGTACGACCGAACCTCGCCGGCCGGGATCCGGACCAGGGCCGACCAGACCCGGGCCTCGAAGGCGGTTGCCCGTACGTGGAGTGGCAGGGGCATGCCGGGGTCACCTCCGCGGGAGAGCGAGGCCACTGCCTCGCACACCGGCCCCAGTCGCTCCTCGGCGTGCTCGAACTCGGCCAACGGGAACTCGGCTGCCAGCAGTCGCAGATTCTCGCGCGGATCTCCCAATCGGACAGCGCACAGACCTCGGTCGCTCGCGACCACCAGAGCTGGTCCGACCTGCGTCTGGGCAACGGCCCACCGCAGGGTCGTTCCGGGTGATCCCGCCGCGAAGACACTGGGAGCGACGCCGAGCCGACTGCCGGCCTCCTCATAGAAGGCACGTGATGAGCCGTAGCCCGCTTGATAGATGGCCTCGGTGACTGTGCTCTCGCCGCGCAGCATCTTGCGGGCCTGGCTGGTGCGCACGGTGCTGGCGTAGGCGCTCGGCGACGTATCCAGGAGCGCTGCGAAGTGCCGCTGCACACTGCGCGTCGTCCAGCCCGTCGCCTCCGCCAATTCGGCCAGTGGCACGGGGCCGCCGCGCTCCTCGATGATCCGGCAGGCCAGCAGGACCCGGTCGTGATCGTTGCGCGACGCAGCGCGATCTTCGGGACCGCATCGTCTGCACGCTCGATAACCGGCCCGTCGCGCCGCGTCGGGGTCCTCGAAGAAGGTGACGTTCTCCGGGTTGGGACGTCGCGAGGGACAGGAGGGCCGACAGAAGATGCCGGTGGTGCGCACGGCATAGACGAAAGGAGGCGTCGGATCCTTCCGATCCAGCACGGCTTGCCAGAGTTCGCGATGGCTGGACGGGTCCATGTCAGAAATGTAGGCGGGCCCGCGACAGGCCCGCACTCCGGATCGCGACGTCGAATTCGTTCCGAGCAGCGCTCCGGGAGGGCGAGAGGCCGATCGCCGGGCCACGGTCCGGCCTGCTGTAGCCTTGGCTCGCCGGATAGATGTCCCGACTTACTTCCATGGAGCCCAGCTCGATGACACAGCGCGCACTCGTTGCTGGCGGCGGCGGCTTCATCGGAGGCCACCTCGCCGCCGAGTTGCTCGGTACCGGGGTCGAAGTCACGGTTGCGGACATCAAGCCCGAGGACCAGTGGTACCAGGGGCATGCCGCGGCCCGGAACCTCGTGCTCGACCTGGAGGATCCAGCGGCCTGCGAAGAAGCGCTCGCCGGGGCGGACGTCGTATACAACTTGGCGTGCAACATGGGTGGGATGGGGTTCATCGAGAACAACCGTGCCCTGTGCATGAACTCTGTGCTGATCAACACGAACCTGCTCAAGCAGGCGCAGCAGCAGGGCGTGCAGAAGTACTTCTATGCCTCGAGCGCCTGCATCTACCCGGATTATCGGCAAGGCGAAACCGACCTGGTCGCGTTGAAGGAGTCCGATGCCTACCCCGCTATGCCGGAGGATGGTTACGGCTGGGAGAAGTTGTTCTCCGAACGACTCTGCCGGCACTACCTCGAGGATTTCGGCATGCAAGTCCGGGTCTTCCGGTTCCACAACGTCTACGGCCCGTTCGGCACCTGGGATGGCGGTCGGGAGAAGGCACCAGCGGCGATCTGCCGGAAGATCATAGAGGCCGAGCGTAACGGCAGTTATGAGATCGAGGTATGGGGCGACGGCGAGCAGACCCGGTCGTTCATGTACATCGATGACTGCATCACGGGCATCGACAAATTGATGGCGTCCGACTACGCGGAGCCGTTGAACCTCGGCCGGAGCGAACTGGTGTCCATCAACCAACTCGTCGACCTGGTCTCGGAGATCTCCGGGATAGAGGTCAAACGCAATCACAACCTGTCCGCCCCGCAAGGTGTGCGCGGCCGCAACTCGGACAACACCCTGATTCGCGAGGTTCTCGGCTGGGAACCGGGAATCGATCTGCGGACCGGATTGACGCACACCTACCGCTGGATCCGCGAGCAGTACCTGGCCCGGGAGTCGGGCGAGAGAGTCGTCGGCTGAGCGTCTTGGGTTCGAATCCGGAGAGGTTTCCGGTCGCCAACGTACTGGGTGTCGGCGTCCACGCCATCGACATGCCGACGGCCGTGTCCGCGATCGTGGACACCTGCACGCAGAGCCAACGACTTGGTTTCGTCACCGTCACCGGGGTTCACGGCGTCATGGAGTCCCAGCGCGATCCGCAGATCAAGGCGATCCACAACTCGTCTTTCCTGACCGTGCCGGACGGGACCCCCACCGTCTGGGTAGGGCGCCGACAGGGGCATAGCGGCATGGCCACGGTCTACGGCCCGCATCTGATGGATCGTGTGCTGCGGGCCGGGCTGCCGTTGGGTCTCCGACACTTCCTGCTTGGTGGCGGTGATGGCGTCGCCGAGCAACTGCAGGCCGCACTGCGGCGCGACTATCCGGGGATCGAGATCGTCGGCATCGCGACACCTCCGTTCCGTCCGTACACGCCCGCTGAGGAGATCGAAGTCTGCGAGCAGGTTCGACGGACGGACCCCCACATCGTCTGGGTCGGTCTCAGCACGCCGAAACAGGAGCAGCTGATGGCGGGCCTGGTGGCCCGGCACGGCGACCTGCTGCAACCGGACGGCCACGGTCGGCTGTTGATCGGTGTCGGAGCTGCCTTCGACTTCAAGGCCGGTCTGGTGCGGGATCAGCCGGACTGGATCGTCGGCACGGGGCTCGGCTGGGCCTATCGCCTCACCCAGGACCCGAGACGGCTGTGGCGACGGTATGCGCGCAACAACCCCGCCTTTGTTGCCAAATCAGTGCGTCAGATGGTCTCGCCACAACGGTTCCCGCTAGACCGGTCATGACGCTGTGACGGCGACCACAAATCGCCCGGTTGGATAGCCAAGATTCACTTACGGCCGTCGTGACCTCGCTCACGTGCTAGGCGTGGAGGTCGTCCACAGGCTCGCTCCAGCCTTGCATCGTGCCATTCGTGGACCGTAACGTCGTCGTTGTCGCCAGCGGTTACCGGCATCGATCGATGTGGAGTCGCATGGCCTGGGTGCTTGTTGAATCGAGCCCCGTTCTGATCGCCCCAACGACCGCGCCGCCCACGTCTCTTGCGTGCCGGGTGAGCGTGTAAGGGGACCTACGTCAAAGGATTATTGTGCGTAACGCTGTGATCGGTACCTCCACCATGCTCGCCTCTGCCGCCCTCGTCGGCGGTGTCGCGGTGTCGCCGGCGCTTGCTGCGCCGGCCGTGCAGGCCGCTCCGACCGCCGTCAAGTCCGCTGCCCCCACGCTGGAACAGTCCGCTGCTGCAGCACGGGCTCGTGCCAACGCCGCCAAGAAGGTGGCTGCCGACCGCGCCAAGTTGGCCGCGAAGGCCAAGGCCGAGTATCTGCGACTCGTGGGCCTGCGTACCGCCGCCGCCAAGAAGGCGAACGTCGCCGACAAGGCTGCTCGGCAGAAGGCCATCAACCAGACCCGCATGTTCACGTCGCTGGCCGAGAAAGCCCGCAGCACGTACCTGCACGTCGACGCCGCGCGCGCCCGCGCTGTGACGTCAGCCAACAACTTCGAGTCTGCTGCACGTGCCCTCGAGGCGAAACTGCGCGCCGCGAAGGCTGCTGAGGCTCAGCGTCGTGCCTTGATCGCGAAGTACGGCACGGCTGCCCTGCCCGTCAGCCTCGAAGAGGCAGCGCGCTACAACCTGTCCAGCGCGGACATCGCGCAAATTGCCGCGGCCGCGAGCTGGGCCAACACGCCCAAGGCCCAGAGCGTCGTCGCCTGCGAGTCGGGCGGCAACTACGGGATCAACACCGGCAACGGCTACTACGGCGCCTGGCAGTTCGACTACGGCAGCTGGCTCGGCAACGGCGGTGGCCGCTGGTCGCAGACCGCGAACGGCGCCCCCAAGTGGGCCCAGGACCTAGTGGCCTACAACTACTGGCAGAACGCCGGCTGGGGCCCCTGGGCTTGCGCCTAGCCCTCAGGTCTCAGACCTGGACCGGTCTCAGACCTGGACCGGGCTCTGACCTGAGTCAGCTCTGACCTGAGTCAGCTCTGACCTGCACCAGCGGAATGGGGCCGTACCCAATGGGTACGGCCCCATTCCGCTGTCCGACAACGGGGGTGAAGGAAACTTCAGCGTTGGTCGCCGCTGAAGGTGCGAACGACCAAGAAGATGCCAGTGGGGACGATCACCCAGAACGGCCAGAAGTAATAGAACTCGAAGCCGTCGCCCGAGAAGCCGCTGATGAGCCAGATGGCGATCATGAACAACGAGAGCCCCAGCCACGACAGCCATTGAGCCCGCAGCGGTGAATTCCGGTACTGGCCCCGGATCTCGTTGGGGGTGTGGGCCGAGGTTGCCGGTGGCCCCGGCGGTGGGGGAGGAGCTGAGATGGTGGGCAGATCCGCCGTCAACTTCGTTAGGTCGCCCATCGTCACGGCTGCGTAGGCCGCGGTCATCCGCTGCTCGTGTTCGGCGTTGGTCAGCCGACCGTCGCTGAAGGCCTTGTTGAGGATGAGGACCGTTGCCTCCCGGTCGGCGTCGCTCGCCCTCATCTGTGGGTCGGATCCCGGCGCACCGGTTCCCTGCGGATCGGACATCGCTACTCCTCGATTCCCTAGCCCTTCTCAGCGTGCCAGATGCGATCAAGATAGTCCTGAATGGACCGATCCGAGGAGAAGTAGCCGGTGCGGGCAACGTTGAGGATCGCCTTGCGGTTCCAGTCGGCCTGATCGAGGTAGTTGGCATCCACCACGGCTTGCTCCTCCAGGTAGGCCCGGTAGTCCGCGAACACCAGGAACGGATCGGAGTTCATCAGGTGGCTGATCACGGCCGCTCCTGCCTCTTGGGCGTCACCGAGCAAGGCGCCGCCGGACAGGGCGTCGATGGCGCGACGCAGGTCCGTGTCCCGCTCGTAGAAGTCCCGCGGCGTGTATCCCCGGGCCTGGACGTCGCTGACCTCTTCC
>CAYMPK010000079.1:0-6584 GCA_964392145.1 uncultured Actinomycetes bacterium
CCTTGGCCGCCCAGATCCTCGGCAGCGACCGTCGCACCACCTGCGCGGCCGTCACGGACCCACCACGGGTTGATCGTGCCGGGCGTGCTGTGAGGCGTCGGCCACGACTCCGCGGCGCCAAGCGCGGTACAGGGCCATCGCGTACGGCACGGCTACCAGCCCCATGCCGATGCCGCCCCAGAAGGCCACCCAGCCACGTCCGAGGAAGACCGCATTCGCGACGATTCCTCCGACCCAGGTCCACAGGAACAGCGTCGCCGGTACGCCTTCGGGAGCGGCGACGTCGGGCAGTAGCGAGAGGGCGGCCATCAACACCCCGGAAGCCAGGAGCCAGCCCAGGTAGTTGACGATCGGGATCCCTGGTACCCCCGGAAGCGCCGGCTCCGGATATGCCCAGCGCCAGTACTCCTCGCCGACCATCTGCGGGTCGAGGAACAGATCCCAGGAGGCCAGTGCGAAGGCGGCCACCAGGATCCGCATCACGCGGCCGCGGGCGAGGCGACGGCCGACCAGCATCGCCGGGTAGGACATCATGGTCCACGCGAGCGGGATGATCAACGGCACGCCCAGCACCTGGGGGCTGAGTTGGTCGGTGTAGGAGTAGGCCGAGAACGGAAACCCGGAGGAGGTGCCGAGGAGTTCCACCAGGAATCCGAACGCCACCGAGATTCCGACGAACTCGAGGGCCCAACGACCGCCTCGGAATACCAGCGCGTGGCTGATGCTCGCGGCCGCGAACAGCACCACGACGACCTCCGTCGTGGCGGTGCGGGTGTCACCCGTCGTCAGGGGCCAGGCTATCTGCACCAGGATGGCAGCCGCGGTGAGCGACCAGGGCAGCCAGGACATGGTCTGCTTCATCGAACGGAATCCCTCACTGTCGTGCAGCCGGAGAGACTGGCGGCGTGGGTAGCACGGGCGAACCGTGGAAGGTGCCCACGATATCCAGCACGGCGAGTCTGGCGAACAGTTCCTCCGAGTACCACTGCAAGCGGTGGGTGTCGGCGATGACCTGACGGTGCGCGGTGCCGCGTTGGGCGAAAGCGGTCAAGTCAGCCCCGGAGGACCAGATGCTGAAGGTACCTTGCAGCCCGATCGGTGCCTCACCGATGCCGATGCTGGCCAGCAGTCCGGCACGGCCCTGCAGATCGAGGGCGACCGGCGGCACCGAGGCCCAGAAGGTCGTCAGGCGACTCGCCCGGATCCTGGCACGGGTCAGGGCGGCCACCGGACCGCGCCAACGGTGCGGCACAACGGGTTCAAACGGCGATCGGCCAGCCCAGAGTCCGCGGCTGCTCAGTGGGCTCATCCGCACGCGCAAGGACTCGTCGGCGATCCCCTGCCAGGAGGACAACACCGGCGCATCCTCGAATGCGGTGGCGGCGACGCGATCGCGGAATACGGTGAGGAGGGCCCAATGGTGCAGGTCTGCGTCGCGCATGGTGAAGGTACGACCGGAGCCGGTGCCCAGGAGTTTGTAGAAGGTCAGACCAGGGTGACGGCCCACGGCTCGCCGATCGCGACCCATGTGGCCGACGGCCTTCATGATGTTCGTCGCTCCGGAGACCCGCCATATCCGAAGGTCCACAGTCTGCTCGGTCGCTGTGTGTCCGCCCGCTGCGTGTCCGTCCGCTGCGTGCCCGTCCGCTGCGTCCACGAAATCGATAGTACGTGGCTCCGATGCTTGCGGGTGCTCGACTACGCGCGGGCGCCCGTGCTGCTCCGGTCAGGCGTGAGTTGTGCCGTTGTCTGGGCTTCGCGGAGTCCGTGCAGTGCCGCCCTGGCGGTCGTACGGATCTCCGAAGCGCTGCGTTCCGGATCGTCCCACATGGGAGCGTGGCCGACCCTTGGCATGACGATCCAGCGGACGTGGGCGGGGGCCAAGGATTTGATCTGGTGATGCTCGGCTGTCAGCAGTTTGTCGTTGTCGCCGAAGAGAACGGTCACTGGGACCGTGGCGGGGATCTCCCGCGCGCGCTGGAACCTTCGGTGCAGCATGCCGTCGTGCGCCTCGTCGTAGCCGTCGGCGCGACGTTGACCGTCGGCGGTGGTCCGGGCGATGTGGTAGCTGACGCGATAAGGGCGCTCCACCCCGTTGCGGAAGAGGAATTCCCGCAGTGGTGCCACATGCAGCAGGAGGGGAGTGACCGGCGCCAACGTGATGGCCAGACGCCGATTGATCTCCAGCGTGATGTCACGCTTCACCGGAGGTTCCCACAGTCCGGCCGGGCATAGGCCGGTGACGCTGGCCGCGCGGCCGTCGGCTGCCAATTCGAGGGCCACCCATCCGCCCATCGAGTTGCCCGCAAGATGCGCTCGATCGACCTCCAACTCGTCCATTAGTCGCGCGACCGCGCGAGCCTGACTGGCAGGGGTCATGACATCCCCGCTGCTCAGCCGCGGGCTGTCCCCGTGGCCAGGTAGGTCCACCGAGATCACATCGAAGTGCTGGCTCAATAGCGGGACCAGATCGTTGAAGGCCCCCCGTGATGAGGCGAGACCGTGGAGCAGGAGCAGGGGTTCGCCGGTTCCCGCGCGGGAGTAGGCGAGTCCACCGGCGAATCGCGGTGCGGCAGTGTCGAACACTCGGGAGCGGGGCGGCGTGCCGTCGGCATCGGTCGTCATGCGCGGAGATCTCCCAACAGGCTCGGTCCAGCGGCACCGAGCGGCTGGCTACAGGCGTTTGAGCGTGATGCTAGCGCTCTTGTCCGTGCGGGAGTTGTGGGTCCTGGCGTCGGTGGTCAACAGCACCGTCGCGCCGTACTTCTCGACCAGGGCGGCCGCAGCCCCGGAAACCTGAGCCGCGTCGACGGCCTCCAGCGCTTCCAGACCAGGGGTCATCACCACCAGGCGGTGGTGGGGATCCTTGCTCCGCTCGAGCCTGTCGGCCACCCACTCCAGGGCGGCGAGCCGACGGGGTAGCGAGCCGGTCTCGCCGCGGATCCGCCAGGGCAGGCCGAGCAGGGACACGGCCGCGATACCGGCTGGCGTGGTTCGCCCGAAGACCTCCAGTTGACCTCCGACGGCTATGCGCTCCTGGGGGAGCCTTCCAGTCAGGGCGTGGGCAAGGTTCATCCGGCCGGCCGGTGTTGAACCTGCCAGCACATACAGCGCACCGGAGGGCACCTCGAAGGAACAACGCGGCAGCAGCACCCGACCGGGTTCGTAGATCGTCAGGTCCGACGCCCGGACGGCCAACTGCAGCGGTTGGCCGCCGACGGGTCGCGGATCCGGTTGCAGACGTGGGCTCATACCATCAAAAATACGCCCGATGGCGCTGTTCAGATAGTCGGCCGTGCCGCCGTCCGTGGGTGATAGTTGTCTCATATGTTGTTGTGCCGCAACGGAATCATGGGTCCGTGGACACCGATCTGATGTCGAGGTCGACTGCTTAACCCACCTCGGCGGCTTCGCCGCCGGTAATGCGGAGCAATTGGGCGTAGTCGGTCCGAAAGACGTAGTGGGGGTGGCCGGCCGCTGCCCATAGCACCGGCGATCTGGCCAGTGAGACGTCCACAAGTGTTCGCGGTTGGAACGGAGCACCCGGCTCGTCCCCGGGTGCGATCCGGTCGGGGTCGACCTTGGGTGACCAGCCGAGGGGAGCCACGCCGCCGATGGCGAATCCCGACCAGTTCCTGACGTACTCGGCATCGACGCGGTGCAGCTCGTCGAGCCCGAGGGTGCCGGCGACCCCGCCGGTGTCCACCCGGTGGGCGCCTGAGGTGATGACCAACAGCGGAAGTCGATCGTCGGTCATGCCGAACACGATGGAGCTGGCGATAGCGGCTATCGGAACGTCCAGTGCACTGGCGGCCTCTGCGGCGGTACGCGAACTCGTGGGCAACCGCCGGATCTCCGGGTCGCAGCCGAGTCCCGTCAAAGTCGCTCGCACGCGCGCCACACCGGGGTGTTCTTGGGCGGGAGGCTGGGTCATGCCCAGAGGTTAGCCGAGCGTCGCCGTCGGCCGTCGGGATCGGTCGGGGGGATCGTGCGGTGGGGCCTTGATCGGCCAGCGCAACAGTAAGATTCGAACAAAGGTTCGAATATTTGTCCGTCGCCACCTTGACTGGACGTGGGTCTCCCTGATCCAATTTATATCGAACACATGTTCGAATATTTATGACTGCACGACACCGCCACCAGCAGCAACTGGGTCGGTAGTCGGTAGCCGGAGAACTTACCCAGGAGACATCATGGCACGCAGATTCCGTGGCCCCATCGCCGTGGCGGTGGTGACGATGGCCTCGGGGGGAGCCGTCGACCGTGAGGTCGCAGCGGGCCCCCCGGACTCGGATGCTCCGTTGGCATTCGTCTGGCGTGGGCGACGTTACGGCGTTCGGCGGGTACTGGACCGCTGGTCCGAAGCGGGTAGTTGGTGGCGCCAGCTTGCCGAAGGTATCCCGCTGACCGTTACCTCGGACAGTGATGTCTGGCGGGTGGAAGCCAGCCGTGGTGTCGCGACCCCGAATTCTGTCGGTACCGGTGTGTACGACTTGGTGTACGAGCAGTCGAAAGATCAGTGGCATCTGGCGCGGGTATGGGACTGATCGCGTTGCTACCCCACAGCGAAGACGGCTACGTCCGGCAACAACGTATCGAAAGAGAGGTGGACTCGATGGCATCTACGAGGACCGCGGTGTCCGCAGGATCGGCCAGCGTCCCCACGCGGACGGTGGGTGACATGAGCAGACGGGCGAGGGTCGCCGGCGCTCCCTTGTCCCCGGCCGTTCGAGACCTGTTGGCGTCGGCCGCACGGTGTCTGATGGCGGCCGCCGACGCCGATTCTGCCGGTGAGAGGTACGCGGCGTCTCACCTCGCTGCGCTACGTTCTGCCGCTGCTGTACTCGCCAGCCGAGGGCGACCCAACGGGCGCAGCAGACCTCGCAGCGCCTGGGACCTACTTGCCACGGTGGCCCCCGAGTTTGCTGAGTGGTCGGCGTTCTTCGCCGCAGGGGCGACCAAACGTGCTGCAGCCGAGGCAGGACTGAACGTGGTCACCGAGCGCGAGGCGGACGATCTGATGCGTGACGCGGAGAAGTTCCTGGGACTGGTGGCGGCTCGGTTCGGCCTCACCCAACAGTTGTTGATGCCGGCATCGCAACTGCGCACCGTTGGCTGAGGGGCGCGTGACATGTCGGACCCGTTCGTGCACCTACGGGTCGCGTCGAGCTACTCACTGCGGTACGGGGTGTCGAGTCCGGCTGCGCTGGTGGCGCGGGCCGCGGAACTGGGTCAATCCGCACTAGCACTGACTGACCGAGACGGTGTCTACGGTGCAGTGAAGTTCGCGCAAGCCTGTAGTGACGCAGGCATCGCGCCGCTGCTCGGGGTGGACCTCGCGCTGGGGGAGCGCAGCGCGAGCATGCCGCCGGTGGGACGTCGCGACCGCACCCCTGCACGCGGCGGTGTGAGTGTCGATGAGAGTCATCCACGAGCCGTCGTGATGGCTCGCAACGGTCGCGGGTGGGCGGCGCTGTGCCGGTTGGTCTCGCGGGTTCATCTCACGGGCGAGCGGGGGAAGGTGGTCGCCAGTCATGAGGATGTCGTCGCCCACGCTCAAAGCGGCGACCTCGTGATTCTGCTGGGCACCGATTCGACGGTCGGTCGTGCCTTGTCCAGGCATCGCACCGACGCCGCGCTGGTGGAACTGAGGTGGTGGCAGGAGGCGGTAGGTACTGATGGCGTGCGAGTGGAGGTGGCCTCGCACCGGTCCAGAGCGGAAGCGGCCGCGCCGGCCGATATCGGTGCGCCGGGCCTGCGGGGAGTGCCCCGGTCGAGTGCGGCGGCGGCGCAACTGCTCGGTGTCGCCCGACAGCTCGGGGTCGGCGCGGTGCTGAGTAATGCGGTCCGCTACGTCGAGGCTGCTGATGCCCCGGTGGCGGATGTGCTCGATGCGATCAGGCGGTTGGTACCGATCGATGCCCGTCATCTTGATCGTCCGAACGCCCAGGGCTATCTGAAGAGTTGGCAGGAAATGCTGCCGGCGGTGCATGAGGTCGCGCGGATGTGCGGCACCGATTCGGAGACCGTTGTGGTGAAGGAGCTGCTGAGGGGTACAAGGGAGTTGGTCGAGCAATGCACGCTCGACCCTGCCGAGGATCTCGGGCTGGGCGATATCCACGTCCCGGAACTCTCGGTCCTCGAGGGTCGGCCGCCAGCAGGTCCGCTGGATGTGGGGTCGGTGCTGGCCGGGTACTCCGAGCGCCGCCGAGACCATGCGCAGATCGCCGATGAGGCTCGCCGGGCACAGGTCGAGTTGGTGGCGCGCTGTGAGGCTGGAATGCATTGGCGTGCGATGCCGTCATCGGCCAGAGCCCGACTGGAAGACGAGCTGTCGACGATCCGCGACCTCGGGTTCGCCGGATACTTCCTCACCGTTGCCGAGGTCGTCGACATCATCCGCGGGATGGGGGTCCGGGTTGCAGCCCGAGGGTCCGGAGCGGGCAGTCTGGTCAACTATCTACTCGGGATCTCCGGGGTCGATCCGATTCGGTACGACCTACTGATGGAGCGCTTCCTGTCCCCCTTGCGCCGGGCGTTACCCGACATCGACGTGGATGTGGAATCCGCTCGACGCCCAGAGG
>CAYMPK010000079.1:6594-10565 GCA_964392145.1 uncultured Actinomycetes bacterium
ACGAACGGATCCTTGACAGGTTCGGTGGGGATAGATGTGCTTGCGTCTCGATGCGCGATACCTATCGGGTGCGCCATGCCGTGCGGGATGTGGGTACGGCGTTGGGTATGCCGGCAGGGGAGGTCGACACCTTCGCCAAGGCGTTTCCACACATCCGCGCCAGCGAGGCCAGGGCGGCGCTTCGGGAATTGCCCGAGTTGCGCGATTCGGGGTTGGGTCGGATGGCTGCCGAAGGACGGTTGGAGGGGTTCCTCTCCTTGGTGGAGTCCCTCGACGGTCTGCCTCGACATATCGCCGTCCACCCGTGCGGGGTGCTGCTGTCGGACGCGACGATGCTCGACCGCACCCCGGTGGAGGCCAGCTGGGCGGGTTTCCCCATGAGTCAGTTCGACAAGGACGACGTCGAGGCGCTGGGTTTGCTCAAACTCGATGTGCTCGGTATCCGGATGCAGTCCGCGATGCAGCATGCGGTGGCCGAGGTGCGGCGGGTCGACGGCATCGAGGTCGACCTCGACAGCACCCCGTTGGATGATCCGGGCACTTTCGAACTGATGAGATCCACCCGCACGCTGGGCTGCTTCCAGATCGAGTCGCCCGGTCAGCGCGAGTTGCTCGGCAAACTCGCGCCGGAGACGTTCGACGATGTCATCGTCGACATCTCACTGTTCCGGCCAGGACCGGTCAAGAGCGACATGATCACACCGTTCCTGGCGGCGCGGCACGGGTGGCAGGTGCCGGAGTTCATCCACGAAGATCTGCGGCCTGCCCTGCAGGAGACCCAGGGGGTGGTCGTCTTCCACGAACAGGTCATCAGGGTGGTCTCGGTCATGACCGGCTGCTCGTATGCGGAGGCCGATGAGGTGCGGCGTTCCATGGGAAGTCCGGAGGGTCAGCTCCAGGTGCGCGGCTGGTTCTACCGCTGCGCCGGGGGGCAGGGCTATCCACTACCGACGGTCGAGCGGGTGTGGGAGGTCCTGCGGGCTTTCGCTTCCTTCGGGTTCTGCAAGGCGCACGCAGCCGCGTTCGCCCTGCCCACCTACCAGTCGGCTTGGTTGAAACGACACCACCCGGCGGCGTTCCTCGCCGGGGTGCTCACCCATGATCCCGGCATGTACCCCAAACGACTCATCCTCGATGACGCCCGTAACCACGGGATAGGGGTGCTGCCGCTGGATGTGAACCTTTCCAGCGCCGACTACCGGGTGGAACGTGTCGACGGAGTTCACTGCATCCGGCTGGCGCTGTCCGAGGTCAAGGGAATCTCCGAGGCGGAGGTCGCGAGTATTTGCGGTAACCAACCCTTCGCGGACCTGCCCGACTATTGGACGCGCACTGAAGTGAGTAGACCGGTGACCGAGCGGTTGATCCTCACCGGCGCCTTCGACGTATTGCACGGCATTACCCTCGTCGGAGGGCGTAGTCGGCACACCCGACGGGACCTGCTGTTGCAGGCCGCTGACCTGGATCGGTGGTCACGTCGGGGTCGGGGTCGCGCACGCAGTTCGACAAGACGTGGTTTCGCGGGTAAGGCATCCGACGCCGATATACCCGCGGTCGGCAACGGACCGACGGTGCTGGACTCCGTCGCCTCCGCCCGCCGGCAGTCCAGGTCGGCGCACACCGGGACCGTCGTCGATGGTGTCCAGACGGCACTGGACCTTACCGATTCGGTGATCGGTCGCCGGCCCAGCGGATTGCCGGAGATGTCCATGTCCGAGCGGGTACACGCCGAGTTGGAGATCCTGGGGCTTGATGCGAGTGCCCATATGGTCGACTTTCACGCGCCGATGCTCAGTGCGCTGGGCGTCACGAGGTCATCGGAGCTCCTCGACCGCAGGTCTGCCCAGGAGATCCTGGTGGCCGGGGTCAAGGTGGCGACCCAAACACCCCCGGTGCGTAGTGGCCGTCGGGTCGTGTTCCTCACCCTCGATGACGGAGCCGGACCCGTCGACGCGACATTCTTCCCAGATGCCCAAGACCCGTATGCACAGCGGGTATTCCACTCCTGGCTGCTACTCGTGCGGGGCAAGGTTCGCCGCACCGGTCCCCGTGGGGTCTCATTGCGGGCGACCGGGTGCTGGGAATTGCCGCTCATCCGGGAACTCTGGCTGTCACAAGGGGTGGCAGGGGTGCAGGCGATGATCGAAGCATCTCCGCATCCCGAACGCCATCCTTCGGTGGCCCCGGCTGCTGCGACTGCTGTCCGGGGTGGCGCCACCCTCGATGCGTCGACCTCGCCGAGTGGCCCGGGAGCGTCAGGTAGCGCTGCCCACAGGGTGTTGGTCTACGCAAGCGGATTCCGTAAGTCCCCGTACGCGGATGTTCGGCCGGCCGGTGGCCCCACTTCGGACGCGCGTGCCATCGTAAGGGACGCGACGGGTGCGGGAACGCAGGTCGATGAGTCCGGGAGGTCCTCGAGCGTGGTCGATAAGGGCGCGATCGAGTCGAGTGCCGAGGAGTGCACCCCGGAGCCGCCTGCGAAGCTCTGGCACAGCAGCCCCGGAAGTCCCGGGTGGTGAGGCAGTCATGAGCCGCTCCCAACTCAACCGCTCCGATCGCACCACCGACCACGGCGCTGACGACACGGGTTGCACGATCCTGCATATCGACATGGACGCGTTCTACGCCTCTGTCGAACTCCTCAGCCGACCCCACCTGCGCGGCCAGCCAGTGATCGTCGGCGGGGCGGGCAACCGCGGGGTCGTGCTCTCGGCGACCTACGAGGCGCGGGAGTTCGGGGTCCATTCCGCGATGCCTATGGCGCGTGCCCGCCGGATGTGCCCGCAGGCCGTCGTGATCGCTCCCGACCATCGTCACTACTCCCGGGTCAGTGCCGGTGTGATGGAGATCTTCGCCTCTATCACCGACGAGATGGAGCCACTCGCGCTCGACGAAGCCTTCCTCGATGTATCCGGTGCCACCCGTCGGCTGGGTACCCCGCGACAGATCGGTGAACTCATCAGATCACGTATCCACGACGAGCAGGGCATCACCGCCTCGGTGGGCGCCTCAACCACCAAGTTCGTAGCGAAGTTGGCTTCCACCCGGGCCAAGCCCGACGGCCTGCTGGTCATTCCCGCCCGAGAGATCGTGGCATTCCTACACCCCATGAAGGTGGGAGCATTGTGGGGCGTCGGCGAGCGCACCGAGGAACAGTTACACCGGCTGGGTCTGCGCACGGTGGCGGACATCGCCGGCACCCCGGCGACCACTCTGGAGCGCGCACTCGGTCCGGCCCTCGGGCGTCACCTCTTCGAACTGTCCTGGGGTCGGGATCCCCGGCGGGTGAAAGCCGCCGAATCCGAACGCAGCATCGGCGCTGAGGAGACCTTCCCGCAGGATGTGGACGATCTGGAGGTCGTCGGGCAAGAAGTCCTCCGGCTGTCGGAGAAGATCGCGGTCCGACTCCGTCGGGCGGGTCTGACCGGGCGCACCGTGGTCCTCAAGGTCAGATTCGCCGACTTCACCACCATCACTCGGAGCCGGACAGTGACGGGCCCGCTGGACGTCGGACGTGACATCTACCTGGTCGCCCAGGAGTTGCTCGACGCCCTCGGACTGCAGCGGGCGAGGTTGCGACTTGTCGGGGTTCGGGTGGAAGGCCTGCGGGCGGAATCCGACAGTCCGCGCCAACTCGAGCTCGGCGCCCGTGACCAAGGCTGGCGCGAAGCGGAAGAGGCCATGGACCGAGCAGCCACCCGCTTCGGCAAGGACTCGGTGCAACCCGCGAGACTGGTGCGCCCGCGCCCATGGGACAACGACTAGGATGTTCGCAGAGGACGGATAGTTCGAGGCCCCCCAGCCTGCACAGATTCCCTGCACAGTGTGCGCGATGGATTCGGGGCTGATAACTTTCCGTCTGGGTTTCCAATCAGCGAGTTGCTCCGTATCCTGGACTTCTAGGGCAGCCGCTGTTGAATGGCGTAGGCCGGAACGTGGAGGTACATCGTGCCACTCTCTGAGCACGAGCA
>CAYMPK010000080.1:0-10374 GCA_964392145.1 uncultured Actinomycetes bacterium
TCCGCTCCCATTGGCCGCTCGGGCAACCCGCCTATGGTGTTGCAACAAGAATATAGCCGCACCCGATCAACAGTTGAAGGAGTCCCATGGCCGACAGCAGTTTCGACATCGTCAGCAAGGTCGACCGCCAAGAGGTCGACAACGCCCTCAACCAGGCAGCCAAGGAGCTGTCCCAACGCTACGACTTCAAGAACACCGGCACATCCATCGCTTGGCAGGGGGAACTCGGCGCCGAGATCACCTCGGGTACCGAGGAGCGGGCAGTCGCGGCACTGGATGTCTTCAAGGACAAGCTGGTCAAGCGCGGAGTATCCCTGAAAGCGCTGGACGCCGGAGAGCCCCGGTCCTCGGGCAAGGAGTACAAGATCAACTGCTCGTTCGCGAGCGGGATCACTCAGGAGCAGGCCAAGAAGGTGGCCAAGCTCATCCGCGACGAAGGCCCCAAAGGCATCAAGACGCAAGTGATGGGCGAGGAACTACGAGTGTCGGCGAAGTCGCGGGACGCCCTGCAAGAGGTCATCGCACTTGTGAAAGCCGCCGACCTCGACTTCGCGACCCAATTCGTGAACTACCGCTGAGGCCGCCCCCCGACTCCTGCATTGACCCTGTCGGACGCCCCTGGGCGCGTTGATGGCCTCAGTCAGCACCGCTCTTCGCAGGCCAGCGAGCTGCGAGTTCGGCGATTCCTTCGACGAGCACCGCGGCGCCGTTGGCGGGCTCCGGATCTTCGGGCACCCACAGGAGGGCGTCGAACGGACACACGTCCACGCAGATCCCGCAGAACATGCACAATCCGAAATCGATGGTGAAGTCGTCGAGAACCTTCACCGTCTTGCCTCGGCGCCCCGCGACAACCTGCTCGCTGTGCGCCGTCAGGTCGATGCACCAGGTGGGGCACTCCACCACGCAGAGGTTGCAGCTGGTGCAGGCGTCCGGATCGAGCGCGATGGCCCCATGCCGACCCGTCATGATGTTGCCTCCGCGGCGCCGGTGTCGAGCCATTCCGGGTTGACGCCCGGGACCTTGCCCCGTCGGCGCCGATTGCTGACATCGGCGGATCCCGGCCATGGCTTCGACATTCGGGCGGACAAGGGGAAGTCCCGGCGGAGCGGGTAGCCGGAGGTGGTCGGCGCCAGCAGCAGCCGGTCCTCGGACCCGCCGCTGAAGTCAACCCCCAGCATCTCCGCGGTCTCCCGTTCATGCCACGCGGCACCGCGGAACACCGAGGCGGCCGAGTCGAGGGCCGATCCCGGCGGGACACGCGTTCTGAGGAGCACCGCGCAGTCATCGGTCAACAACAGGGTGACCACCTCGATCGTCGGGTCCGGCGACTCCTGCGCGTCCGCTTCGCGCCCGACCACAGAGGGACGTCCCACGTCCACTCCGCCCAGCCAATCCAGTCGGGCACCCACCCGGGCGGCGGCAAGCAACGCCGAGGACCAATCAGAAGGCGAGACGTCCAAGCAGATCGTCCCGTAGGCATCCGAAACGGCAGCATCCACCGCGGCGGCTATCGATTCGACCAGCACCCCGCCGCGACCGGGTGGGACGCCCTCATCGCCTTGCCCGATCACGAGGCGACCGTTCCCCGGCCAGGATCCACGGGCTGTCGATCGACCTCCGCCACATTCGGCTGCGACACGCCAGCCGCGAACTCCCGGACCGCTCGCCGAACCCCCGCCGCCAGAGCCTCGGGCGCAGGCGGGCAGCCGGGAACGAAGACCTGCGCGTCCACGATGCCGGCAAGTCCCGGAACCACGGCATAGGAGTCCCAATACGGCCCTCCGGTGATCGTGCACGCCCCGAAAGCGACCGCGACCTTCGGGGCTGGCAAGTTCCCCCAGACCGTGCTGACCTCGGGCGCGAGGACCTTGGTCACGGTGCCCGCCACAATCAGCACATGGAGGGTCGGAAGGTCATGTCGTTCGGTGGCAGCCTCCGCCTCCGCAGCTGCCAAGGCGGCCACACCACCGGCAGCCTCCACCGCGCAGCAGGCAAGGCCCAGCGGATGCAATACGACTGGCCATCCGTCGACTATCAGCGACTCGGCGCCCGCGACGGCTGGGACCGAGGAGTTCTCCCGCGACACACCGCGAACCATAGCCGTCCCAAGCGCATCGGCCCAGTCCGCTCAGCCTTACAATGGAAGGACGGGCCAGGCGATGCGTCCAGCCTCCCGTCGTCGCGTCCGCCACGGAACACCGCCGATGGTGCCGCGAGTCGCGTATTGACGTCGTGAGGTCACATGGCTAAGAAGACCGTCAAGGTCGATCGAGTAATCATTCGTTTCGCCGGCGACAGCGGCGACGGTATGCAGCTCACCGGCGATCGTTTCACCTCAGCAACAGCGTCGTTCGGCAACGATCTCTCCACGCTGCCCGACTTCCCGGCCGAGATCAGGGCCCCAGCGGGGACCCTGCCGGGGGTCAGCGCATTCCAACTCCACTTCGCCGACCACGACATCCTCACCCCGGGCGACGCCCCCGACGTGTTGGTTGCGATGAACCCGGCCGCCCTGAAGGCCAACCTGCACGACCTCCCCCGCGGCGCCGACATCATCGTCAACACCGACGAGTTCAGCAAGCGCAACCTGGCCAAGGTCGGCTATCAGGTGAGCCCGCTGGAGGACGACTCGCTGGGCGACTATGCCCTGCACCCGGTACCACTGACTTCGATGACTGTGCGCTCCCTGGAGGGCTTCGACATCGGCAAGAAGGACGCCGAACGGGCCAAGAACATGTTCGCCCTCGGGCTGCTGTCATGGCTCTACCAGCGTGAGCTGGCGGGAACCGAGGAGTTCCTCCACCAGAAGTTCGCCCGGAAGCCCGAAATCCTCAAAGCCAACCTCGCCGCACTGCATGCCGGCTGGAACTACGGCGACACCACGGAGGACTTCGCGGTCCAGTACGAAATCGCCCCGGCACGACTCGCCGCCGGTCGCTACCGGAACATCAGCGGCAACCTGGCGCTGTCCTACGGGCTAATCGCCGCGGCCCGGCAGACCCGGCTCCCGCTGTTCCTGGCCAGTTACCCGATCACCCCGGCCAGCGACGTCCTGCACGAGTTGAGCAAACACAAGAACTTTGGGGTTCAGACCTTCCAGGCCGAGGACGAGATTGCCGGCATCGGCGCCGCGCTGGGAGCCTCGTTCGGTGGCGCGTTGGGCGTCACCACGACCTCAGGACCCGGTCTGTCCCTGAAGTCCGAGACCATCGGACTCGCGGTCTCGATGGAACTCCCCCTGATCGTCGTAGACGTGCAACGTGGCGGTCCGTCCACCGGACTTCCCACCAAGACCGAACAGTCCGACCTGCTGCAGGCCATGTTCGGCCGCAACGGTGAATCGCCGGTCCCGATCGTCGCACCGCAGTCCCCGGCCGACTGCTTCGACGCCGCGCTGGAGGTGGCGCGGATAGCAACGACCTATCGGACGCCGGTCATCCTTCTCTCCGACGGCTACCTCGCCAACGGTTCGCAACCCTGGCGCATCCCCGATGTCGATTCACTTCCCGACCTAGCAGTCACCTTCGCCACCGAGCCGAACCACACCGCCGAGGACGGCAGCAAGGAATACTGGCCCTACCTGCGCGACCCCAAGACCCTGGCCCGACCCTGGGCGGTACCGGGCACCCCCGGTCTGGAGCACCGCATCGGTGGCATCGAGAAGGCGGATGGCATCGGACACATCTCCTACGACTCCGCGAACCATGAGCGGATGGTCCAACTTCGACAGGCCAAGATCGACGGGATCGATGTGCCCGACCTGGAGGTCGACGCCGACCCGGACGCCGAGGTCCTCGTCCTCGGCTGGGGATCCACCTTCGGACCGATCGGTGCCGCCGTACGGCAGGTGCGGGAAGCGGGGCTGCCGGTGGCCCAGGCGCATCTGCGCCACCTGAACCCATTCCCCGCGAACACCGGGGAGGTACTGCGGTCCTATCGCCGGGTGGTCGTGCCGGAGATGAATAGCGGCCAGTTGGCGCTGCTGCTACGCGCCAAGTACCTGGTCGACATCCAGAGCATCACCAAGGTGCAGGGAAAGCCGTTCAAGGCCGACGAGCTGCAACTTGTCATCGAGAAGGAGATCGGCGCATGACCGAACTGACGCTGAAGGCCAAGGACTTCAAGAGCGATCAGGAAGTGCGCTGGTGCCCCGGCTGCGGAGACTACGCGATTCTCGCAGCGGTGCAGGGCTTCCTACCGGAGCTGGGTCGGCGACGCGAGGACATCGTGTTCGTCTCCGGCATCGGCTGCTCCTCCCGCTTCCCTTACTACCTCACCACCTACGGGATGCACTCGATCCATGGCCGGGCTCCCGCCATCGCGACCGGGCTGGCCGTCAGCCGTCCCGACCTGGACGTCTGGGTGGTGACGGGCGATGGCGATGCGCTCAGTATCGGCGGCAACCACCTGATCCATGCCCTTCGGCGAAACGTGAACATCACCATCCTGCTGTTCAACAACCGCATCTACGGGTTGACCAAGGGCCAGTATTCGCCCACCTCTGAGATCGGCAAGGTCACCAAGTCCACTCCGATGGGGTCCATCGACCGACCTTTCAACCCGGTGACCCTCGCCCTCGGAGCAGAAGCCACGTTCGTCGCCCGAACAATTGACTCCGACCGCGCCCACCTGACCTCGGTGCTGCGTGCGGCCGCCGCCCACAAGGGTGCCTCCCTGGTGGAGATCTACCAGAACTGCAACATCTTCAACGACGATGCCTTCGAGGTGTTGAAGAACCCCGATACCCGCGACGGCGCTCTGATCCGGCTCGAGGCGGGTCAACCAATCACATTGGCCGGCGGCAGCAGAGCGGTGGTGCGCGACGGTGGTTGCGGGCTGAAGGTCGTGCCCACGGATTCCGTGGACCCGGCCGAGATCATGGTTCATGATCCAACCGCCGATTCTCCGCTGGGCGCCTTCGCCCTGTCCGAAATGGCCGACCCGGTGACACTCGCCAACACCTCGATCGGTGTCTTCCGGGACGTCGATCGGCCGAACTACACCGAAGGATTCCGGGCCCAGCTCGCAAACGCCCAGGATGTGTCCGCGGACCTCGCGGGGCTGCTCGACGGCCACGACACCTGGACCATCGACTGACCAGTGACCCCGTGAGGACCCGCGGCGGTTCGTCGCAGGCGTTGGCCGGACTCGGCTTCGGCCTGCTGGCATACGGGATCTGGGGACTCTTCCCGCTGTTCTGGCCGTTGCTGGAGCCGGCCGGGCCGGTGGAGATCGTCGCTCACCGCAGCCTCTGGTCGCTGGTGTTCCTGTCGCTGGTCATCACCATCACGCGCGGCTGGACCACGGTGCGCGCGACCTTGGTGGAGCCACGAACGCGTTGGCTCCTGCTCGGTGCCAGCCTGCTGGTGGCGTGCAACTGGACCGGCTACATCTGGGCCGTCCTCTCCGGTCACGTGGTGGAGGCCTCGCTGGGCTACTTCATCAACCCGCTGGTGTCCGTCCTGATCGGCGTGTTGGCCCTCAAGGAACGTCTTCGGGGACCGCAGTGGCTGGCTGTTGCCCTGGCAGGGGTCGCGGTGGCCGTCCTGACGCTGGGATACGGACACCCACCATGGCTCGCGCTACTCCTGGCCAGCACCTTCGCCACCTACGGGTTGCTGAAGAAGTTGGCCAACGTCGCGGCCGTGCCCAGCCTCACCGTCGAGAGTCTCTTCCTGGCGCCGGTGGCGCTCGGTTTCCTGCTGGTCATGGGCATGGACGGACACTTCGACGACTCACCCCGGCAAGCGGCATTGTTCGCGGTGTCGGGTGTCGTGACCGCGCTTCCACTGCTGGCGTTCGGCGCTGCCGCGATTCGGATCCCCCTGAGCAGCTTGGGTCTGCTGCAGTATCTGACCCCGGTACTGCAGTTCCTGCTGGGCATCTTCGTCTTCGACGAGACCATGTCCGGCCTGGCGTGGATCGGATTCGTCATGATCTGGATTTCGCTCACGGTCTTCAGCGTGGATGCGTTTCGTCACGCCAAGGCCCCTCCTAGTGTTGACCTATGACGACTGCGGCCACCAGCGACCAATCCGCCATCAGGGACGACTACGAGTCGGCCGAGAGGCGGTCCCTCGCAGAGTTGACGGCCGACTTCACGGCCAACGAGATCGCCCCGAACCTGCGTGCGTGGGAGGAAGCCGGCGAGCTCCCTCGGAGCCTGAGTAGGCGAGCGGGTGACCTGGGACTCCTCGGCCTGAGTTACCCCGAGGAGTTCGGTGGCAGCGGAGGTGACCTCCGCGACGTGATTGTCATGACCGAGCAGGTGCTGGCCAACGGCGGCTCCGGGGGCCTCATCTCGGCCCTGTTCACCCACGGCATCTCCATCCCACACGTCGTGGATGCGGCCCGGCGCCGCCTGTCCGAGGGCGACGGCGACGGCGCCGAACACCTGATCGACGCCGTCATCCGCCCGACTCTGACGGGTCGGGCTATCACGTGCCTGGCGGTAACCGAACCGGACGGTGGCTCCGACGTGGGCGCCCTGCGAACCACCGCGGAGCCGATAGTCGATGACTCCGGCACCACGACCGGCTGGCGGCTCGTCGGGGCCAAGGCCTACATCACCTCGGGGGCACGCGCCGATTACGCAGTGGTCGCAGCCCGGGCATTCGGCGCCGGCGCGGCCGGAGTGGCCTTGTTCGTCGTGCCCACCGATACGCCCGGTTTCACAGTGGTCAGCAGGATGCAGAAGATGGGTTGGCACTGCAGCGACACCGCGGAATTGGCACTGACCGACGTGACCGTGCCGGCCTGGTCCCTGCTCACACCTGGCCCCGGAGAAGGGTTCGCTTCGCTAGCCCGGCATTTCGCCGTGGAGCGGATCTCGCTGGCTGTGACGGCTTACGCGACTGCCGCACGCTGCCTGGACCTGACGCTGGCCTGGACCCGAGAGCGGCAGACCTTCGGTCGGCCATTGATAGGCCGCCAGGTCGTCCGCCATGACCTGGTCGAGATGTACCGCCAGATTGACGTGGCCCGGACCTACACCCGCAACGTCGCGGCCAAGGTCGCCGACGGCGAGGACGACCTGCTCGGCGCCGCACTTGCGAAGACGACCGCGGTACAGGCGTGCGATTACGTGGTGGACCGAGCGGTGCAGTTGCACGGTGGCTTCGGCTTCCTCCGCGATGCCGAGGTGGAGATGCACTACCGGGATGCACGGGTGCTGGGTATCGGGGGCGGCGCCACCGAGGTCATGACCGACCTGGCGGCCAAACTGCTCGGATACTGATTGCGCCGGCGTCCGACCACGACGAGGGCTGACGGCCGAGAGGCGTCCGCCGCCTGTCGGGACGAGCGCCGCTCGCAGCCAGCCCAGTACCGGCCCGCGCCGGTCAGGCGGTGCGGGTCACCACGTAATCGCAGAGCTGCTCGAGCGCGTCCCTCGCTGGGATGCCGGGCAACGCTCGCAGGGTGTCTCTCGCGGCGTCGGCCCAGCGCCGGGCCTCCAGGCGTGCCTGTTCCACCGCTTCATGGGAGAGCAGCAGCGCCAGCGCTTCCGCGTGATCACCATCATCGGGCAGCGGCCGTGACAGCAGTTCGCGAAGACGCCCGTCAGCAGGTGCATCACCGGCAAGTGCCAACAACGCTGGCAGGGTCAGAACCCCCTCGCGGAGGTCGGTGCCCTGGGTCTTGCCGGAGGTGCCATCTTCACTGGTGAGATCGACCAGATCATCCGCCAGCTGGAAGGCCACGCCGATACGTTCGCCGAACAAGGTGAGGGTTTCAACGATCGCCTCGTCGCAGCCTGCGAACATCGCGCCGAACCGTCCCGAGGTGGCGATGAGGGAACCGGTCTTGTCCTCGAGCACGCTGATGTGGTGCGCCACCGGGTCGCCGCCCTCCGGGGTCCCAACGGTTTCCTTGATCTGCCCGACAACGAGCCGTTCGAACGTTCGGGCTTGGATCCGCACCGCCTCCGGACCCAGGTCGGCGAGGATGTCTGAGGCTCGGGAGAACAGGAAGTCACCGGTCAGGATGGCCACTGTGTTGTCCCAGCGTGCGTTCGCGGAGTCGACGCCGCGCCTCCGCATGGCCTCATCCATCACGTCGTCGTGGTACAGGGTTGCCAGGTGGGTCAGCTCGACGACGACCGCCGACTGCAGCACCTGGGCCGCCTGCGCGTCCCCGAACTCAGCAGCCATCAGGACCAGCATCGGTCGGAACCGCTTGCCGCCGGCATCGACGAGGTGTCGGGAGGTTTCCGTGACGAACGGGTAGTGGCTCTTCACACTCTCGCGGAGCATCTGCTCCACAACGGCGAGACGGTCGTCGAGGCGTCGCTGCAGGTCAGCGTCAGCGATCTCGTAGCCGTGTGCCACTGCTCTATTTGTCCTCACGCCCGACGAACTCCGGGCCTAACGTCGGTACTCCGGCGGCTGCCGAAGCCAATCACACACTATGACGGTACAACGAGCCCGCGTCGGCTACCTGATGAAGGTACTCGCCTTCTCCGCGACGTCGAGCATGGCCTGCGGGACGACGCCGAGCAGGATGGTGAAGGCAACCGCGAACCCGATGGAGATGGCCGTCATGGTGCTCGGCACCACGACCGACGGACCCTGCCCCTTCGGCTTGGTGAAGAACATCAGCACGATCACACGTCCGTAGAAGAACACGGCGATGGCGCTGGCGATGACCGCGAAGATGACCACCGGGGTGGCACCACCTGCGATACCGGCGGTGAAAACGTAGAACTTCGAGGTGAAGCCGGAGGTGAGCGGGATCCCGGCGAAGGCCAGCAGGAACAAGGCGAACGCCCCCGCGACCAGTGGTGAGGTCCGTCCCAACCCGACCCATGAGGACAGGCTCGTGGCCTCACCTGCCGGATCGCGCACGAGAGCGACCAGGGCGAACGCACCGATGGTCGAGACGCCGTAGGCCAGCAGGTAGAACATGGTGCCGCCGAGGCCGGTGTTGTTCGTCGCCAGCACACCAATCAACAGGAAGCAGGCATGGGCGATGGAGGAGTAGGCGAGCATCCGCTTCACGTCGTTCTGGGTGAGCGCCAGGATCACGCCGACCAGCATCGTCAGCACCGCGATGATCCAGAACGCCGGACGCCAGTCCCAGCGCGCGCCACCGAAGGCGACGTACATGATGCGCAGTAGTGCACCGAAGGCGGCCAACTTCACGGCCGCCGCCATGAAGCCGGTCAGCGGCGTCGGCGCCCCCTGGTACACGTCCGGAACCCACTGGTGGAACGGCACCGCGCCGAGTTTGAACAGCAGGCCCACCGCGATCAAGCCGATCCCGGTGATCAGCAGCCCGTTGGGCCCGGCCAACGCAGTCATCTTGGACGCGATGCCGCCGAATCCCAGGGTTCCCGCGAACCCGTAGGTCATGGCCGATCCATAGAGGAAGAACGCCGAACCGAATGCCCCGAGCAGGAAGTACTTGAGCGACGCTTCCTGGCTCAGCAGGCGACGGCGCCGTGACATGGCGACCAGCAGGTAGAGCGGGAGGGACATGACCTCCAACGCGACGAACATCGTCAACAGGTCGTTCGACACCACGAAGGTCAGCATGCCGCCGACGCAGAACAGGAACAGCGGCCAGATCTCCGTCTGCAGCCAACCCTCTCGGGTGAATCCCTGCTCATCCTCGCTCCCCGGCAATGCCGAGGCCCTGGCCGTGAACGCGTCACCTGCCGGGTCCACCCGTCGTTCGAACATCACGAAGGCAGCCAGCAACGCCAACAGCAGGATGGAACCTTGCATGAACAGACCGGGGGCATCGATCGCCAGTGCACCCCCCGCGGTCAGGCTGTTGGTCCCCGCCAGCAGGAAAACCGTGACCAGGGAAGCGAGCAACGCCACCGTGACGAGGGTCAGTTGGGCCTGCCGACGGGCCGGACGGCGCAGTAGCGCCTCCAGCAGGACACTGACCAGGGCTGCCACGAAAACGATCAGGATGGGTGCTATCTGGGCATAGTTGATGTCGGCGGTCGGGATCGACTGCGGGTCCGCGGCGGCGGCCAGGGCGCTGATCACTGGACACCCCCTTGACTCGACGTGCTGATGTTGACCATCGGCGGCGGATCGGTCTGCCCCGTCTGCGCCATGGTTCGATCAACCGCCGGGTTGATCACGTTCAACAGCGTCATCGGGAAGAAGCCCAGCACCAGCAGGATGGCGATCACCGGGGCGATACCGGTGGACTCGCGAACGTTGAGGTCCTTCATACCCTCGCAACCCGACTTGACCGGGCCGGTCATCATCCGCTGGTAGAGCCAAAGGATGTAGATCGCGGCCAGGATGATGCCCAACGTCGCGATCACCGCAGCATACGGATGTCGCGTGAAACTTCCGGCCAGGACCAGGAACTCACTGACGAAACTGGCCAAGCCGGGGAGTGCGAGCGAGG
>CAYMPK010000081.1:0-10256 GCA_964392145.1 uncultured Actinomycetes bacterium
AAAAGGGATTTGTCACCCTTGACCCGCTGCGCTAGCCGCGGCGGCCGGGCGTAGGCTGACCGCGGTCCGGCCTGACGTGGGCTGGACCGAAGCACTGATTCCGATGGACTCATGAGGAGGGAGCGACGGTGACCAAAGCCGGATACCGACTCGTGATCGTGGAGTCCCCCGCCAAGGCCAAAACGATTCAGCGCTACCTGGGCCCAGGCTACGAGGTGGACGCGAGTGTCGGCCACATTAGGGACCTGCCGGGCAAGGGCACCAAGGCGCCGGAGAAGTACAAGGACAAGTCCTGGTACCGACTCGCGGTGGACGTCGACGGTGATTTCACCCCGATCTACGTGGTGCCAGCCGACAAGCGGGCCAAAGTCGCGGAATTGAAGAAGAAGCTCGAAGCAGCCAGCGAACTGTTGCTCGCCACCGATGAGGACCGTGAGGGCGAGGCGATTGCCTGGCATCTGCTGCAGGTCCTCAAACCGAAGGTTCCGGTGCAACGGATGGTCTTCAACGAGATCACCCCGGACGCCATCAAGTTCGCCGCCGAGCACACCCGCAACCTCGATGATCAACTGGTCGACGCCCAGGAAACCCGTCGGGTGTTGGACCGTCTCTACGGCTACGAGGTCTCCCCTGTTCTGTGGAAGAAGGTCATGCCGAACCTTTCGGCGGGCCGGGTGCAGTCCGTCGCTCTGCGCCTGGTCGTCGAGCGGGAGCGCGAGCGGATGGCCTTCGGCGCGGCCGAGTACTGGGACATCGAGGCGTCCCTGGCCCCGGGCCCCTTCAACGCCCGCCTGGTTTCGGTCGATGGCCGCAGGATCGCCGCCGGCAAGGACTTCGATGACCGGGGGCAGCTGCGCAACCCGGATGTGCTGACGTTGGACGCCGCGGCCGCGCGACGACTAGCGGATGCGCTGACCGGTCAGGAGTTTGAGGTCACTGACGTCACGGAGAAGCCGTCCAAGCGGTCGCCAGCAGCGCCGTTCACCACATCAACGCTGCAGCAGGAGGCCTCCCGGAAACTCCGTTGGGGGGCCCAACGGATGTCGCGGGTAGCCCAGGGGCTTTACGAGCGGGGCTACATCACCTACATCCGCACTGACTCCACGGTGCTCTCTGCCACGGCTGTGGCTGCCGCGAGGTCTCAGGCCGCCGACATGTTCGGTTCCGACCATGTCGCCTCGACGGAGCGCAGGTACGCGAACAAGGCCAAGAACGCCCAGGAGGCGCACGAGGCGATCCGCCCCGCCGGCGACGTCTTCCGAACCCCGGCCGATGTGGCCGGTGAGTTGGTCGGCGACGACTTCGCCCTCTACGACTTGATCTGGAAGCGCACCCTGGCCTCGCAGATGGCCGACGCGAAGGTCGCCACGACCACCGTGCGCATCGGTGCCACGGCTGGTGACGGCCGCCGAACCGAGTTCTCCGCTTCGGGCACCGTCGTTGTCTTCGCCGGTTTCCTCGCCGCCTACGAGGAGGGCACGGACGACGAGGATGGCGGCCGGCCCGAGGGTCGGCTGCCGATCATGCGGACCGGTGACCCGCTGGAGGTGCGCTCGCTGGAGGCCTCCGGGCACGAGACCAAACCACCGGCGCGCTACACCGAGGCGAGCCTCACCAAGCAGTTGGAGGAGCGTGGCATCGGCCGGCCGTCCACCTACCCGACCATCACCGAGAACCTGGTCAACCGCGACTACGTGATGAAGCGCGGCAGCGCTCTGGTGCCCACCTGGCTGGGGTTCTCCGTCATCAGGTTGCTCGAGGCCAATTTCGGCGACCTGGTCGACTTCGACTTCACGGCTCGGATGGAGGAGATCCTGGATCTGATCGCCACCGGCCGGGAGGAACGGATCGCCGTCCTGAAGCGGTTCTACTTCGGCGATCACGCCGCCGGTGCTGAGGACTTCGACGGCCTGCTGCCAATGGTGGAGCGAAGCGGCGAGATCGATGCCCGGGCCAACGCGAGTTTCCCGATCCCGGGCTCGGAGGCGGTGGTGCGGGTAGGGCGCTACGGGCCGTACCTGTTGCGCGGTGAGGAGCGGGCGAATCTCCCGCTGGACATCGCACCCGATGAACTCACGGCCGAGAAGGCCGAGGAACTTCTTTCCGCCCCGACCGGCGATCACGAACTCGGACCGGACCCCGACACCGGCCGGATGATCGTTGCCAAGAGCGGGCGCTACGGGCCGTATGTCACCGAGGTGCTCAGCGAGGAGGAGGCAGCGCTCACCGGCAAGAAGAAGATCAGGCCGCGTACCGCCAGCCTGTTCTCGACGATGACAGTGGATACGGTCGATCTGGAGCAGGCGCTGCGGCTGCTGTCCCAACCGCGGGTAGTGGGCAATCATCCGGAGGACGGCGAACCGATCACTGCTCAGAACGGTCGCTATGGGCCGTATCTGGTACATGTGAAGGAGACTCGGTCGCTGCCCAACGAGGAGGCGATCTTCGATATCGGGTTGCCCGAGGCCCTCGCCCTGCTCGCCCAGCCGAAGCAGCGCCGTGGTCGGGCCGCCGACCCGGGCAAGCCGGTCGGTACCGATCCCAACAGCGGTGGCGAGATCCTGCTCAAGTCCGGCCGTTTCGGCCCCTACGTAACGGATGGCGAGACCAACGCCTCCCTGCGCAGGGCGGACGATCCCGAGACGATCACGCTGGATCGTGCGGTGGAGCTGCTGGCCGAACGGCGGGCAGCCGGGCCGCCCAAGAAGCGCGCGAAGAAGACGGCGGCCAAGAAGCAGGCGGCCAAGAAGGCGACACCGGCGAAGAAGGCGGTGGCGAAGAAACCTGCGGCGAAGAAGTCTGCGGCGAAGAAGGCGACACCCGCTAAGAAGGCCGTGGCTAAGAAGGCAGTCGCCTCCGCCTCGACGGCCTCGGTTGGCACCGCAGCGGAGTAGGCGGACGGTCATGTCGCGTGGGATCTTCGTCGTTTTCGAGGGCGGCGAGGGTGCCGGCAAGTCCACCCAGGTGGCCGCGCTGGCACGGGAACTTCGCGCCCGGGGTCGTGACGTAGTGGTGACCCGTGAGCCCGGCGGAACTGACGCCGCCGAGGAGATCCGGGCCGTATTGCTCGCCGACCGACCGACCCCGATGTCCGAACGTGCCGAGGTACTGCTGTTCGCGGCGGCGCGAGCGGATCACGTGGCACGGGTCATCGCTCCGGCAGTCGAGCGCGGCCAGGTGGTGCTCTGCGACCGGTTCGTGGATTCGTCGATCGCCTACCAGGGCTATGCCCGAGGCGTCGACGTTGAGGACGTAGCCCTGCTGAATCACTGGGCGACAGCCGGACTGCGCCCGGATCTGACGGTGCTTCTCGACGTGACGCCCGAGGTCGGGTTGGCCCGCGCCGAGGACGGCAACCGGATGGAGGCCGAACCGCTCGACTTCCATGCCAAGGTGCGGGCCGGGCTGCTCGACTTGGCCGCTGCCGATCCGGGACGCTATCTCGTGGTGGATGCCACCGGCGCGAGCGATGCGATCGCCTCGCAGGTGCTGACAGCAGTTGAGGCGTTGGGGGCGTTGGCCCCGTGACCGTCTGGGACGCTTTGGTGGGACAACGCGATGCCGTGGATCGACTGCAGCGCGCGGTGGTCGATGCGGGCATGGCGGAGCCGGGCCCCGAGATGACCCACGCCTGGCTGATCACAGGTCCACCGGGGTCGGGGCGTTCGATGGCTGCAGTCGCCTTCGCCACCGCTCTGGTATGCCCCGACGGCGGCTGCGGGGTCTGCGACCAGTGTCGGGAGGTCGCCTCCGGGGTCCACAGCGACGTGACCATCGTTCGGCCCAGCGGGGTGATATTCGGTGTCGACCAGACGCGGGGACTGGTGGGCCGGGTTGGAGTCCTTCCCATCCGCAGCGAGTGGAACGTCATCGTCATAGAGGACGCCGACCGACTGAACGAGCACGCGGACAACGCCCTGCTCAAGGCGCTGGAGGAACCGCCTCCGCGAGGGGTGTGGATTCTGTGTGCCCCCAGCGCCGATGACCTTTTGCCCACCATCCGTTCTCGCTGTCGGGTGGTGCGGCTCCGGACGCCGCCGATCGATGACGTCGCCGACTACCTGACCCAAGCGGAGGGGGTGGATCCGGCGCTGGCCGCCTATGCCGCCCGTGCTGCGCAGGGACATGTCGGCCGGGCGCGGGCGTTGGCGACCGATCCCGAGGAGCGGGTGCGCCACCAGGAGATCTTGAGATTCCCCTCCCGGTTGGGCTCGGTAGCCGCGTGCCTGACCGCGGCGGACGATGTCGTCGCTGCCGCGAAGGATCGAGTGGCAGCCATCGCCGATCCGATGGATGCTGCCGAGCTCGCGGAGTTGCTGCGCAACTACGGCGAGGGCGGAACCGGGCCGGGTACAGCGAGGTCGCGGGCGTCATCGGTGATCAAGGATCAGGAGAAGGAGCACCGCAACCGTCGTCGGCGACTGCTGCGTGACGAACTGGACCGGGTTCTCCTCGATCTGCTCGGGTTGTACCGCGATGTTCTGGCTGTGACCTCCTTGGCCCGGACACCGCTGATCAACGAGGAACTTCGGTCAGAGATAGATCGGTTGGCGGCCGCTACTGACGCACCGGGAGCGCTTCGGCGGATCGATGCCATCGGGCGGGCACGGGCGCTCCTTGCCGCCGATGGCAGTGAGGAGTTGGTGTTCGAGCGGTTGGCGTTGGAACTGCAACGTCCCCCCGCCAGCGGGTGATCTGCAGCCAGGGGTAGGCACCGACAGGGAGGAGGCCGTACCGTAGGGGCGTGGGCGAGAACAGGGATTCCGGCGATACGATCGGCCGCTGGCTGGCCAGGGGCATGGAGGCCTTCGAGACCGCCCGGGTCCAACGCGCCCGACGCACCGACCCGTTCGCCCTCGCGGAACAGCGCCGGCAGGTCGCGATCGCGCAGCGATCGCAGGTCCAGGCCGCCCAGGTGGCGATGGACAACCGGTACCGACGGATGGTGGCGCGCCTGCATACCCGGGCCACCACCGGGATGTACGTGGCGGCCGGTGCAGGTGGACTCGGAGTCATCGACGTCGCGACAGTCCCGGTGCAGAGCGGTGGCGTTATCCCCGGAGGGCCGGGCTGGTGGTTCCTGGCCGCCGCAGTGTCCGGACTGGTCAGTCTGCGGGCCCGCTACCGCCTACGTACGGTTGAGCCGCCCGCGCCGCTGGCACTGCCGGTGGTGCCGCCGCCGCTGCTGATGCCCGGCTCGGTCGGAGCCGAAGAGGCAGCGGAACTGGCCGCGGCCGAAGCTCAGTTGTACGCGATGATCCCGGCCGTGGATGAGTTGCACTCCGAGGCGGGTCTGGGGCTGCGGGCGACCGTGTCGTCTGTGCAGCCGAGCATGTACCAGCTGATCGAACGGATCCATCTGGTGGCCCAGGTCGACGCATTCGCGGCGCCGCAGGCCGCGGACGCCGCCGAGGTGCTCCGTCGGCGTCTCGCCGATGGGGTGAAGGCCTACCAGCAACTCATCGCCGCCACCGCCACGTTGCTGGCGGCCCCGGATCCTGCGGGCCCGGCCAGCCTGCGGCTCGCAAACGCAACCGCGGAACTCGAGGCATACGCAGCGGGCCTCGGTGCAGCATCCGACGCATTCGACAATTGAGCGTGAAGCGATTCGTGGCCCTGGCTGCGGCCGGGGCGATGCTGATGGCGGGCTGCGGGATACTCAATGCGGGACCCAACCCGAGCGGGAGTCCCTCGAGCACGGGGTCCTCGGCGAGCAGTGGTTCCCAGGAGTCGTCCGCGCCCAAGCCCTCGCTGGCGAAGTTCTATGGTCAGAAGTTGGCCTGGCACCCATGCGACGACTCGAGAAGTGGTTTGCAGTGTGCCCGACTGACAGTGCCGCTGGACTACGCCAAACCCGATGGCACCACCATCTGGCTGGCAGTTCTGAAAGTGCCGGCCAGCGGTGATGGGCGACTCGGGTCGTTGGTCGTCAACCCAGGCGGGCCCGGTGGCTCGGGGGTGGATCTTGCGGCCGCGGCCGAGAACTTCATCAGCCCCGAAGTGAGGGATGCATATTCGGTGGTCGGCTTCGACCCGCGCGGGGTCGGTGCCAGTAGCCCGGTGGAGTGCCTGACCGACGCCCAGACCGACGCCTTCGTCGCGGCGCCAGGATCTCCCGACACGCCTGCGGAGCGACAGGAGTACAACAAGGATTCCCAGGCCTTGGCCAAGGCATGCGAAGCCAAGTCCGCAGCCCTCCTGCCGGCGGTGGGCACCCAGACCGCCGCGAAGGACATGGATGTGCTGCGGGCCGCCCTAGGCGACGACAAGTTGGACTACCTCGGCTTCTCGTACGGAACATTCCTCGGCGTCGTCTACGCCGAACAGTTCCCCACGAAGGTGGGTCGGTTCGTGTTGGACGGGGCCGTCGACCCATCGTTGACCAACGCCGAGCTCGCCCGACAGCAGGCCTTGAGCTTCGAGCAGGCGCTCAACCGTTATCTCGCCTATTGCGTTTCGCAGGGGAACTGCCCCCTCGGTGACACGGTGCCGGCGGCCCAGTCGCGGTTGAAGGCCTTCCTCGATGGCTTGGACGCCAACCCCCTGCCTGCGGAGGGGGGTCGCGAAGTCAACACCGCTGTGGGCCTGATAGCCATCATCGGATCGATGTACTCGCCGGAGCGGAGTTGGCCGCGACTCACGAACGCCCTGCAGCAGGGCTTGCAGGGGGATGGCAAGGGCCTGCTCTCGATCGTCGACGACTTCAATCAGCGAGGGGCCGACGGGAAGTACAAGAACAACGGCATCGAGGCGATCTATGCGGTGAGCTGCACCGATCGCAAGGATCGCATCGGCCCAGCCGAGTCGGCCAAGTTGGCCGCCGAGTGGAGCAAGCAGGCCCCATTCTTCGGAACATCTGCCGCGTACTCCGACCTGCCGTGCGCGACCTGGCCCGCTGCGGCCACCTTCGACCCGCATCGGATCGTGGCGCCTGGAACGCCGGAGATCCTGGTCATCGGCAACGAGTACGACCCTGCGACGCCGCTGCAGTGGTCACGCTCCATGGCAGCGCAGTTGTCGAACGGCGTCCTACTGGAGTGGCAGGGGGCTGATGGGCATACCGCCTACGGGCGCGGATCGGAGTGCATCACAACGCAGGTGGACCGATTCCTGCTCACCGGGCAGGCCCCAGCGGATGGCACGGTATGTCCCAGAGACGGCAGCGACCCGGTTACGACGGCCACGCCCGCGGCGTGATGGCGTCCACCGTCACCTGAAGGAAGGGCAGGTTGGATTCCGCCCAGGGGAACACGACGAAGAGCAACAGGGCTACCACGGCGAGCACGAGGATGACGCATTCGATCACCTTGGCAGCGGTGGGCCCGGGTAGGTGCCGCCATAACCAGCCGTACATCTAACCGCTCACCGTCATTGTCGGGGTCCCCTTGGACTTGTCCTGCTTGGCCACCAGCTCGCCCCACCAGATCCACCGCTCATAACTGGCCCAGCGCGGATTGCAGGTGGTCAGCGTGATGAGTCGGTTGGAGGGCAGCGGGTCGGTATCGAACGGTTGGGGTTTGATGACCCAAGTGTCGGCCGGCGAAACGATCCGCTGGCGCGCCAACCGGTAGGTGTACCAGTAACTGTCGGTCTCCACATACACGTGGTCGCCGACTTGGAGGGTGTCGATGAAGCGGAAGGGCTCGCCATGGGTGGCTCGGTGGGCCGCCACGGCGAAGTTGCCGACCTGCCCCGGCATCGCCGTGCCGATGTAGTGCCCGATCCCCTCGGCCAAGACGTCCAGGTCCACCCCCTGTATCACCGGGGCACTCTTCACGTCATCGCCGAGGCGTGGGATCGTCATCAGCGCGAAGCCCTGGCCCGGTACCGGCTGCTCGGTGAGTTCAGGTGCGCCCGGGTCGGACTTCCAGTTCGACTTGATGTCGCTCACCTGGGCGTTGGCCGCCTGGGCCGCCAGGAAATTG
This sequence comes from uncultured Actinomycetes bacterium, assembly GCA_964392145.1. Classification (GTDB taxonomy): domain Bacteria; phylum Actinomycetota; class Actinomycetes; order S36-B12; family UBA10799; genus JACJWR01. The sequence goes on from CAYMPK010000081.1 coordinate 7,926, forward strand.
GTCCAGACCAGTTGGTAGCCGACGAAGAGGAGAAGGATCAGCCCCACGGTGATCATGACCTCGCCGAGGCCTCGGATGAAGGTTCTCATGGGGTTGGCCCAGATCACGCGACAGCCGTGAAGGTCTTCCCCGCATCTGTGCTGAGGAAGGTCTTGCCCGAGGCGTCGACGGCCATCGCCGTGGTGTCGAGGATGGCGATGCCTACCGGGCCCGATGTGCTCAGGCCGGCCAAGCAGGCGGTCTTCGTCCAGGTCGCGCCACCATCCGCCCCGGTGAAGGCGGCCAGCCCGGCGCAGCCTTCCGCCCCCGCCAAGGCGATCAGGTTCTCGCCGGGGGTGCCGGCGATCGCGTGCGGGGCCGGGAGTTGGCCTACGGCGGCCCAATCAGCGCCGCCGTTGTCGGTCTGGAAGATGCGGCCGTCACCGCACAGGGTCGTTGCGGTGGCCCCCGCGCTGGGCGCGACCCCGATCGCCGCGACACTTCCGCAGGGGCTGGCCTTGGTTCCGGCGGGTCCGTTGATCTGAGCGGGGGAGGTGGGAAGCAGGAACCAGGTGTCAGCCGCTGGCACGCCGGCACCCCAGGTGGCCAGTTCGTCGGCGCCGCGGAAGAGTTGGGGGTCCGCACACCCCGTCGGGGCACCGATTGCGAAACCGGCGCCAGCGCCGGTGACATTGACCCGCGGCACCACTGCGTCGGGTCCTTCGAGGGTCTTCCAGTTGGCGCCGTTGTCGGTCGACAGCAGCACCTTGGCCCCGCCGGCTGCACAGGTGCCTGGGAGGGCGGCCAGTGCCGTGGGACCCTCGCCCAGCGACACCGAGATCTGTTGCGCGGTTGCCGCCTGTGGTGTGGGCTTGCCGCCCGGGGTCGCTGCGGCCGGGGTGTACACGGCGGGCTTGTCGTTCGCAACGGCGACGGCTGCCTTCGGGTCCGGCCTCATGGCCAGGACGATGAGGATGAGGTCCACCGCCGCGATCACACCGAGGAGTACCAGTCCCAATGTCCGATTTCTCACTTATCGGTCCCCCGTGATGTCGGACGTCGCATTGGTCAATCGTACTTCGCGGTTCGCCCGTGCGTGAGCAGCCATGGGTTTTACCGGGGCGTCGGGCGATTGCCGACCGGCGGACCCTGTCGGATGCCGGGCCGAACACAAACAGATCGGGTCCGGGCTGACTGCCCGGACCCGATCTGGCGTGAAGTTAGCTGCAGGTGCTAGCTGTGGTTGCGCTCCCGGCGGCGCGCCACGAAGACCGCGCCGGCACCCGCGAGCAGGAGGCCACCGCCGATGGCGGCGATCGTCGCCGTGTTGCCGTTGGAGCCGGTGCCCGGCAGCGAGCCGCCGTCCTTGCCGCCGCCACCACCACCGCCGCCACCGCTGGTGATGGTGACAGTCACGGAGCCGGAGAGCGGCTGACCGTTGGCGCCGACACCGGTCGCGGTAACGACGCAGGTGCCCGGGTTGGTGAACGTCAGTGAGACGTTCGCGAGCCCCTGAGCGTTGGCCGTCGTGACGGTGTGCGGTCCCAGGTAGGTGCTGTTGCCGATGGTGCAGATGCTGCTGACATCGACGGTCGAGCCCGGCAGGAACGGCGTGGTGGTGCCGAAGGTGAAGGACACTGAGCTGCCGGCGGGCACGCTGGTCGGTCCATTGACGACGCCACCCGGGTTCACCGGAGGGTATGCAAGTGCGGGCGCAGCCGCTACAGCGGTCAACGCGGCCCCCGCCACGGTCGCTGCGATAAGTCGGTTCCTCATGTCAAGCCTCTCCAGGTCACTTTGGGGGTCCCCCAACGGTTGTCAATATCCCCACAACCGTGATTCACGGCTGTGACGGTTCTGACGCTAGCAGACCCCGACCTCGGCTCGCCAGTGGGATCATTGGATTGCCACCCCACCGCTACATGGTTTCGGTAGCCGGCGTCGCTACTCGCCCCCGGCCGGGCAGGGCGCCCAGGTGACGCCCGTCTGTTGCGGCTGCACCATCGGTTGCACCGGCACCAGCGGATCGCCCGCCAGCACCGGTTCGGTCAACTCCAGGTGGAGTTTGACCGGCTTTCCGGCGGGAAGGTCGAGGGTCATCGAGATGACTGGGTGCCCGAGTTCGGAGCCGGAGGAGACACCCACCGGCTGCCCGTCGACGGTGGCTTTGAGCATGCCGGACCCTGTCGTGGTGTGGAGGTAGACCAGGGTCCGGTTGGAGCGCGGCGGCGCGCCAGATGCTCCGCTGTCGACGCGCAAGGTCAGAGTCGGCGGCAATTCCCCCTCGGCGGGGATGGTGTTCGTCAGCACGACGTCGACCGTGGAGTCGCGCCACTGGCCCTTGCACGCTCC
>CAYMPK010000082.1:0-6284 GCA_964392145.1 uncultured Actinomycetes bacterium
GAACGGCATCACCCCTCCTCGGATCGCGGCACGCCCGGCCGAGCTCATGGCCGCCGCGGCCCCTGCTCAGGTCGTCGTTCACGACGTGCCGCTGCTCGTGGAACTGTCCCTCATGCCGGCCTACGACGTGGTCGTCGTGGTCGATGCCAGCGATGCCACCAGGATCCGCCGACTCGAGGTCCGGGGCATGTCCCGGGACGAGGCAGAACGCAGGATGGCCGCCCAGGCTACCCGGGAGGAGCGCCTGGCGGCAGCCGACGTGGTGCTGAACAACGAGGGTGACCTTGAGAGCCTGGGACGTCAGGTCGATCAGTTGTGGGCGAAACTGAACGCCAGCGGCCCCCGCGGTTGACGCAGCCTTCGAGCGACGCCGCCCCCAGCCGTCGACGTGTCGGAATCAACGCGGCCGTTCCGGGCCGTCGACTTTCTCGTCAACGGGTGGCCGGGAGCTGCGGTGCGAGCCACCGCCAGACTTTGCGCGCACCCTCCGCGGTGTAGTGCAGGCCGTCGGTACGCATCTTCACGCCGTCGACCTCCTCCGTATAGCCGTTGGTGCACAGCAACGTGTTGGGGTCGATGACCTTGACCGGGAAGTCCACCGATGCTGCCGCCGCCTTGGCCGCGTCGTTCACGGCGGCGATCCTGGCCGGATCGTTCACCACCGCGGGGTATCTGCCGGCCTTGAACAGGACATCCGCCGGCAGGTCTAGATCCGGCACCCCGTGGCAGCCGTCCAGCACCAACACGACCTTCGAGGAGTGCTGCTTCAGCTGCTTGAGCAGCGCCATGTAGTCATCCTTGGTCAGTTGCACCCAACGGGGATCGGTGTAGGGCAGGGTCGCTCCGTCTACCCAGCGGTCGTACTGCTCCCAACTACCTGCGAACAGAACGCCGACCTCGGCATCCGCAGCCGCCAGCTGCTTATCCCGGTTTCCCGCCACCCAGGTCTTGCAGGCGTCCAGCATCTTGGCCTGCTTGCCTTCGATCGCGGCATCGTACGGGGCGACACCGCAGCCGAACTCGATGGCCGGTGTCGCGGAGATGCCCGGCGCGTCCTCGGGCTTGAAACCCGCGAAGAGCGAGAGTGCGTTGGAATCCCCTAGCAGCACGACTCGACCCGGTACGTGGCCGTTCGAACCTCCGTCGGCCGAGGCTGTGGGCGCGTTCGAGGGTCCGGCGCTCGGGGTGCCCGGCGCCAACTGTGCGATGGCCTCCAGACTGTCGGCTGCGACGGGGCGGACAACCAGCAAAGTGGCCGCGAGCAGGGCCGCCAGGGCGGCCGGGGCGGCGATGAGAATGGTCCGTCGCATGGCTGGTGCCATACGCTTCAACGCCCCATGCCGAATGGGTAGTTCGACGAACTTGTACGACAGGCCCGCCAGGACCATCGTCACCGAAAGTCGGACCGCAAGCAGCGGCCAGGACGACAACCCGGTTCGCTCAGGACTGAGCCAGATGTACACCGGCCAATGCCACAGATAGATGCCGTAGGAGAGTTTTCCGATGAACACTAGCGGCGCGGTGGACAGGACCCGGGCCAGGAAGCCGCGCGGATGGGCTACGACCGAGAGCAGCATGGCCGCCACCGCGACGGCGAACACCAGGAAGCCGCCGCGGAACGTCCAGGGCCAGCTCTCGCCCATGATCATGATTCCGGTAGCCACCGCCACCAGCCCGATCCAGCCCCAGATGTGCGCCAGGGGTTTGAGCCTCTCCAATACTCCCGGCGTCAACAGGGCCGCCAGGGCGGAGCCCACGAGCAGTGCCTGGATCCGGGTATCGGTGCCGTAGTAGACGCGGGAGGCATCGGCTCCGTCCGTAGGTGCCAGGACCGCCATCCAGATGGCAGAGGCGACGCCCAGCACGAGCAGCAGTGCGACGAGCCAGCGCCGAGAACGTAGGCGTGGCAGGAGCAACAGCAGCGCCAACGGCAGCAGCAGGTACCACTGCTCCTCGATCGACAACGACCATGTGTGACGCAGCGGCGAAGGATCCGAGAATTGGTCGAAGTAGGAGGCCCCGTCGGCGATGAACCACCAGTTGCTGACATAGAACAGACTCGCCAGCGAATCCGCACGCACCGTGTCCAACTTCCCGATGTTCACGAAGAGACTCAGGGTCAGGACGAAGGCGACCACGAGGAACAGGGCCGGCAGCAATCGGCGAGCGCGTCTGGTCCAGAAATCCTTCAGGTCCAGCTTTCCGTGTCGCTCCCAGTCGACCAACAGCAGCGACGTGATGAGGAAGCCCGAGATGACGAAGAAGATGTCAACACCGAGGTACCCGCCCGGCAGTGCGACCCCACCGTGGTAGAGCACGATCGAAAGGATGGATATGGCCCGGAGCCCGTCCAGGGCGGGCATGCGTGAAAGCCGCGGGGTTTCCTCGGGCGCGTCGCCCTTACCCGCATCCTCCGCCACCACGGCAACCGATGTCACCGGACAACCCTAAGCCACACCACCCAGCCGTGACTGCCGAGCACGGAAGGCCCGCAGGTGGGACAGCAAGGCTCTCGTCGAGCTTGGGTCCCACAAGGAGAACAACGCAGCTTGTCGGGCGAGGGGCCCGCCATGACATAGCATGGGCGCGTTCCGCGACCGCGCGGATTCTTGGACGTTGGAGGCTGCACAGGTGTCGCTCGCGACTGATGTCAAGGCGACGGCTGGCCCTGCCCACCCCGAGGCCCAGTCCCCCACCATTCTCGGTTGGTCCGCCAAGGCGGTCGGGCGTATCGCCGCGGCCGTGATCATCTGTGGGCTCGCGCTGCGAACCCTCGCCACAGCGAGTGGCTCGCTGTATTGGGATGACTTCCTGCTGCAGGCACGCGCCTCGAAGCTACCGCTGGACTATGACTTCCTGTTCTGGGACCACGACGGCCACATCATGCCCGGCGGAATGGCGGTCGCCTGGGTGACGGAACGCCTGAGTCCCCTGGGCTTCGGGCTGCCCATCCTGGAGATGATCGCCTTCCAGGCCCTGGCCATGTGGCTCGTGTGGAAGCTTCTCAAGGTGATCTTCGGGCCACGACCCCTGGCGCTGGCCCTGCTCACTCTCTACTGCATCTCGCCGTTGACGCTGCCGGGCAATGTCTGGTGGGCGGCCTCCCTCAACGCGATACCGCTGCAGCTGGCCATGATCGCTGTCGTCTGGGGCGCCTGGCTGGTCACACGGACAGTGCGACGCGTCAAGGGACAGCTGCTGATCGTCGGCGGAATCCTCTTCGGCGTGCTGTTCTTCGAGAAGACTCTGCTGCTCATTCCGCTGACGGCCGGTCTGATGTGGATGTTCGGCGACGGGGGCGTGAAGGCGACGATCGCCAGGCAATGGCGGTCAGCCAAGTGGATGTGGTTGGTGCTGTTGGTCCTCTTGGGCGGTGGCTTCTTCGCCTACACCCAGGTCTCCGCCCGGGGTCTGGAGATGCCGGCCGATTGGAGTCCAGTGGCGGACTCCTTCCGGGTCGCTTTCGACAGCGCCACCTTCACCGCGGTGCTCGGTGGTCCGCTGAATTGGACTGATACCCCATATCCGTTCGCCGATCCTCCCGGCTGGTGGGTGGCCCTCTCCCTCGAGGCACTGGCCGTGCTGATCATCGGCGGGATCCTGATGTACCGGCGGGCAAGCCGCGCGTGGCTCGTCGCGGGCGCCTACTGCCTGGCCACCGTGGCGCTGTACGCGTTCTCCCGGGTGGCGCGTGACCACGGGACGTCGATCGCCATCGGCGCTATGCGCTACACCGCCGATGCACTGCTGCCGATGTTGCTGGCGGTCGGAATGTCCGTGATGCCGTTGCGTGGGGAGGCCGATTCCCGCCGGGCCATGGCCGTGCGCACATGGCTCGCACAGCGTCGGCGCGGAACCATCGGATGGTCCATCATCTTGGCCAACCTGGTGATCATCGCTTCGGTCGTGTCCACCCTCCACTTCATGACGGGCTGGATGGAGAACCCGGCAGGGCCGTACTTGGCCAATGCACGCAAGACCCTGGCGGAGGGCTCCAAGGACCAGCCGATCTTCAATCAGGATGTGCCACCTGATGTGCTGTGGGGGTTGGCTCACCCGTACAACCAGATTGAGTGGTTCTTCGGTCCGCTGAGCGACAAGCCGCCCATAGGCAACTCGACCACCGATCCGCGCTTCATCAACACGGCCGGCAAACTCGTTCCCGGTGTGGTCAACGGCGTCGAGGCCGTTCCCGGCAATGCGCCGGGTGGATGCGGCAACAGGCTGAAGCCGGGGCGCAACGTGCTCACTCTCACAGGTAGCCCGTTCAAGTGGGACTACGTCGTGGGGCTGAACTACCTGACCGGCCGGGATGTCGACGTGAAGGTTTCCCTCGGCGACGGCCCGGCTGTTCCGATGACACTCACCCAGGGGTTGGGGCATTCGGCGGCGGTCGTCACCGGTGGGGGTAACCAACTCGTGATCGATGACGTGCCCGGCGACGTCGGAATCTGTGTCGGGCGGGCGGCGGTCGGCACTTTCGTGGAGAAGCGTTGAGTTCGACGAGGATCCACGGCGACGATCAGCCGACGCAGGTCGACCGTTCGCAGGCACCGGGCTTCACCCCGGTCTGGCGCAGCCAACTCAGCGGAGTGCGGTCCCTGTGGCGACTGGGGGCCGCAGAGCCAGGGTGGCTACGCGGTCGAACACTTCGCTGGATCGGCTATGCCGTCATCATCACTTCGGCAGTATTCAGATTCTTCTCGGTCGAGCTCGGCTACTTCTGGCAGCAGGACTACGGCTGGATGTCCCGGGCGGCCCAGGCGGAACTGACTCCGCGCTTCCTGTTCGACGGCATCGCAGGTCAACCGTCGGTTGTCGGGGCGTTCGTCACATGGATCTTCGTGCGGGTGGCACCGTACGATTTCGCACTGGCCGGTTTGGTCCTCGCAGTGTTGTGGACACTGGCCCTGTTCTCCCTGTGGCGGGTGCTGAGGCTGATCTGGCCCGAAGAACCCACCACCCTGCTTCCGCTCGCAGTGACCGCGTGGGGCCTGGTCACACTGCCCACCTCGCTGTGGTTCACCGTAGCCGTCTGGGCCCTACCGGCGTTGATCGCCGCGGTCTGGTTGGGTCACCTACTGCTGACAGTGCGCGACGACCAACCGGCCATCGAGTTCGGCGCCGTACTCGTCTATCTAGTGGGTCTGCTCTGCACCCCGTTGTTCGCACTGACCCTGGTCGGGCTGCTCCTACTGCTGGTTGCTCGCACGTCGGAGCTCCCACTTGTGGCTGCCGTCAGGGTTGAGATTCAGCGGCGCACGCCCTTCTGGCTGATCACGGCAGCGGTCACCATTGGATATCTGCTGATGCTGCGGGCAAACGGCGGACAGTGGCATTCCCTCGGGATCTCCGCCGATGCCCTGCTGAGTTCGTTCGGCAGCATGGCTGGTTGGCCGAGCATGGCGGTGCGGCTAGTGGTGGTCGCGCTCGCCGTGTGGGTCACGGTCCGCATTGGCGGCCCCAGGGCCCTGCGCAGTTGGGGGGCGCTGGCGGTCGTGGGCGTTGGCTGCGTGGCGGTCACTTGGCTGGTTGCCGGGACATCCGCCGACGTGGTGCGCAACCCCTTGACCTACGCACCCATCCTCGGTCTGGGCGCTCTTGCCGCCGCCATGGCCTTGGCCCCGCCGGCGCCCGGGGCCTCGGCGGAGTCTGCACACGTCGACGCAGACCGGGAGTTGGCCGATACCGAGGACTCGACCAGTTATGAGGAGCCGGCCAGGTTCCAGAATCCGCCGAGTGCGGAGGGGTCGCCAAGCGCCCGGCTTCCTGGTCGCCGGCGGCTCGCGGACTCCGCTCGGGCGCAGGTGGTGGTGCTGGCCCTGGTGAACATGGTGGTGCTGACAGGGTGGCTCGGGTCGACAGGGTTTCTCGGCTACTGGCGGGCGAATGAGAGCCGGATCTGGATGATCAACGCGGTCGATTCTCTGCGTCAACATCCGGCTGCGGTCAAGCTGCTGGACCGGGAAGTGCCACGCAGCATCCTGGGCGCCGACGCAGGAATCCCCGCGCTGAACTCCCGCCTGTTCGCACCGGAGGGGCTGGGGGCCGCTTTCGCGACGACAGCCACGGACAACGGGGTGCTGAGCGAGGGCGGCGGTAGCGACCCATTCGCCGCCGGCCCGTGGCAGGGGTTCAATCCGACCGCGGGTCGGCTCGTGCCGGGCAAGTTGGACGGGAGCTCGTTCGACAGCCCGACGTGCACCCCCGTCGGCGTGGACGGCGTCACGGTCAAACTGAACGGCTCGGTACCACCCGGGGACAACGACATCGAAGTCCAGACC
>CAYMPK010000082.1:6309-10248 GCA_964392145.1 uncultured Actinomycetes bacterium
TCTCCTCTGACACGTCGGGTCTCTGTGTCCGTCGGGTGGCCGTCGGACGCCTCGTGGCCGCGGGCGATTCGCAGTAGCGTCGGACCGTGGGGGTTCGGCCTCATGTCGACGATCTGAAGCACATCCTGCGTAGTGCGCCACTGAGCCACCAGACGACCGCGGACAATCGTGAGGCAGCTACTGTCGAGCAACCTCTTCCAGTTGCGGCACCAACCACTGCCACACGAGATCGGCACCACCAGGGGTCAGGTGCATGCCGTCCTCGCGGAGTTTGATTCCGTTGATGCTTTCCTGCACTCCGTCCTGGCAGAGCACCTCATTGGGGTCGAGCACTTTGACCGGGAAGCCGACCTTGGCAGCGGCTGCCTTCCCCGCCTCGTTGAGTGCCGCGACCCGGGCTGGGTCGTTGACCACCGGCGGATAACGTCCCGCTTGGTATTGGGCTTGAACAGGCAGTCCCATGTCCTTGGCATCGTGGCAATGGTCGAGCACCAGAGCCACGTGCGGGGTGGACGCATGGATCTCCTCGAGAGCCTTGGTGATGTCAGCCTGCGTGAGTGCCTGCCACTCAGGGCTGTTGTACGCCACCTGCGTGCCGTCCACACTCCGGTCGTACTGCTCCCACCCGCCGAGGAACAGCGCGCCGACGTTCGCTTTCTCGGCGGCAATAGCGTCCGCGCGCCGGGTCTGGCCCCAGGATTTGCACTGGTCGAGGATGTTCAGCGTGGCGCCATCGACCCAGGGCCGATAGGGCATGATGCCGCAGCCGAATTCCGTGACGAATGCTGGAACGAAACCGGGGTACTTGGCTGGGTCGAACCCACCTTTGAGCGCAAGCACCTGAGAGTCACCAATGAGGGCGGCCTTGATGGGTGGTCCCGACCGACCGGGGGTTGGCTGGCTGGCCGATCCGGGGACGCTGGGGGACGCCGTTGCAGAAGCAGGGTCCCCCGCTGCCGGACTGGAGGGGCTTGCCGGGGTCGTGGCCGCGGTGGAACCTGTTGTCGTGGCGGCCCCACACCCGGTCAATGAGAGAGCGACAGCCGCGGCCACCAGGAAGGCGAAAAGAGTCGAAGCCCGCACGAGGTCATGGGCCGCTCGTCTCGGACGCCGGGCGCGAGAGATTCGATCCGCCGGCACCATGACGCAATTGTGCCGCACGTCCGACGACGCCGGATGCCGGCGGTCACGGTACCGTACTCAGTGCGTCGCCGTTCGGCGGCGGCTGTGCCACCCCGCCTGCTCCGCCAGTCCTTCCCTCACACCCACCTGCGGGGTCCATCCCAGGACCTCCCTCGCCAACGAGGCGTCACCTCGCGTGTCCCGCTGATCCCCCACTTGGGCCGGTCGCCAATTGATTCGCGGCTCTGCGCCGAGGGCATCGGCCAGCACCTCGAGCGCATCGAGTAGGGCGATGGATTCACCCCCCGCGATATTCGCGACCAGCCCGGAATCTCCAGCTGTCAACGCCGCGATCGTGGCTGCGGCGACGTCGGTGACGTAGGTGTTCGAACGCGACTGGCGACCGTCGCCGAAAACCGTGACCTCGCGATCGTCGAGCAGCGCCTCGCAGAACAGGTGGTAGGCCATGTCAGGGCGTTGTCTCGGCCCGTAGACCGAGAAGTAGCGGAGTATCACCGCGTCCAGCCCCCGCTCGCGGACGTACGCCTGAACCAGCGCCTCGGCCGCCACCTTCGTCACCCCGTAGGGCGAGATCGGGGCGAGCGGCAGCGACTCGTCGCCGACAGCGTTCCGTCCGTAGGCACTGGACGTGGAGACCTGAACCAGGCGACCGACACCGGCCTCGAGACACGCCTCGGCCAATCGCTGCACCGCCGTGAGATTGCACGAGGCGTACAACTCGAACTCGCGCCAACTCACCGCCTGCCCGGGCATGGCGGCTTCGTTGATCACCGCATCAACCCCGCGCAGAATGTCGACCAGGTCGGCCGACCTCAGATCGACCACGAGGCGATCCACACTGCTTTCGGGCAGCCCGTCGAAGACTGTCCGCTTGACCTCGGCCGGGTACAGGCCCCCGAGCAGCCCGTCGATGGCCAGCACCTGATGTCCCCCGGCGACGAGTTCCTCCACGACGTGGGAGCCGATGAATCCCGCTGCTCCTGTCACGGCAACCCGCATGTGGGTACCTTAGACCGACACCCCGCGACCGCGTCGGCTGTCCGCAGACCCAGGAGGACCATGTCCAACATGAACGGTCTTGGTCCGACATGAACCGTAGAGCTGTGGTCACTGGAGCCGCCGGTTTCATCGGTGCCAGACTCTCCGACCAACTTGCCGCGGGCGGCTGGGATGTGCTCGGCATCGACTCGGGCCGCAGTGGCGATTGGAGCCGGCAGACCAGACGCATCAGCCGATGGGATGCCGATATCTGCGACATCGACGTCGACACCTGGACCGAGGCCTTGGACGGCGTCGACGTGGTGTTCCACCTGGCCGCCGAGAAGTACAACTCCTCGCGATCCACCCCGGCACGGGTGATCGAGACCAACGTGACGGCGACCGAGCGGCTGCTGCGGGGCGCAGGACTAGCAGGAGTGGCAAAGGTGGTGTTCTCATCTTCTCTGTACGCCTACGGCAACCTGGGTCCCGACCCGATGGACGAGGAGGACCTGCTGCACCCCGTGACCGTGTACGGCGTCTCGAAGGTTGCCGGTGAGAACCTGCTGCGGGTCACGCAGCGCGACTACGGCACGGCGTGGTCGATCGCGCGCTTGTTCTTCGTGTATGGACCGCACCAGCATGCGGAGGGTGGCTATCCCTCGGTCATCGTCACCCACATGCGTCGGATCGCTGCCGGTGAAGCCCCCCAGATCCGAGGGGATGGCGAGCAACAGCTGGACTACGTGTACCTCGACGATGCGGTGGATGCCCTCATCCGACTGGCAGAGCCTGAGGCGGACGGTCTCACGGTCAACATCGGAGCGGGCCGCGGCGTCTCGGTCAACGAACTGACCAGGCGCATCCTCGACGTGGCCGGATCTGACCTGCGGCCCGTTTCTGTGGAACCCGACTGGACCGCTGGCACCCGACGGGTGAGTCAACCTAGGCTTGCCCAGCAAGAGTTGGGATGGCAGGCGACGACGACGCTGGACGAGGGGCTACGGAAGACATGGCTGGAGCACCGGTGAACCGGCCGACGATCTCGGTGGTGGCTCCCGCCTACAACGAGGAGGGCGCGCTGCCCACCCTGGCCGCACGACTGTTGGCCGCCGGCGATGAGTCGGGAGTCAGCCTCGAGGTCGTGATCGTCGATGATGGCTCCACGGATGGCACCTGGAAGTGCATCGTCGGTCTGCAGGAGCGGTATGGCGAGCGGGTACGTGGAGTACCGCACGATGCCAACCGAGGCATCCCCGCCGCTTGGCGTTCAGGCATCGCCGAGGCCCGCGGTGAGTATGTGTGCCTGATCGATGCCGACCTCCAAAACCCGCCGGAGCAAGTGATCACTCTGTACCGGCGACTGAAGGAGTCCCGGGCTGACATTGCCCAGGGGGTGCGCAGCCAGATCGAGCGGGAGAAGGATTCCAGACTGCTGTTCAGCAAGGGCCTCAACTTCCTGCTCAATTCGGCTTTCGGCGACAGCGCTGCGGATTCTAAGTCCGGCTTCGTCCTGGGCCCGCGACTGGTGATGGCGGACGTTCTCACTTTCCGCGGGAAGTACCGACACTTCCAGACCTTCATCCGCATCGCTGCGCGGGCCAAGGGATACACCTTCACTGAAGTGGAGACGCTGTTCCAACCACGCAACACCGGTGAGTCCTTCCTGGCAGGGTCACGCGCCTGGCGGGTGAGTGCCGAGGCCATCGCCGACTTCCCGGCCGCCTTGCGGGAGTTCGGTCGCGGGCGCCGGGAGCCCATCGACGGCACGGTCGCACCGCGGACCGCCCCGGTGGACAAGGCGGATCACCCCTACAC
>CAYMPK010000083.1:0-10225 GCA_964392145.1 uncultured Actinomycetes bacterium
GGTTCGGATCTCCGGTGCCGACGGAGTTCGGCTGAAGCGGATAACCATCCTCGGTTCGGCAGCGGCCGGAATCATGATCGGCAGCGCTCAGGACTTCGAACTCTCCGACAGCGTCGTGATGGGTACCCGGGCGGATGGGATCCATATGGTCAATGGCGCCGCCAACGGACGAATCGTCGACTGCACGGTGAAGGCCACCGGGGACGACGGGGTGTCGGTCGTGTCCTACGACAACGCCGGCGACGGGCCGACAGCTCATGACATCGTTGTGTCCGGCACGAAAGTCCTCGATCAGCGCTGGGGTAGGGCTTTTTCCGTGGTGGGAGGCACTGACGTCCGATTCGAGAACATCAGCTCGGACCATTCCGCGGGTGCCGCCGTGTATCTGGCAACAGAGAGTGAGTTCAACAGCAGGACCACCGAGCGCGTCACGGTTTCCGGCGGCACCCTCAGCTCCTCCAATTCCAACTCCGACATCAACCACACCGCGGTCCTGATCTACGACAGTCGGGAAGGAACCACCCTGCGCGATGTGGTGATCGAGGATCTCGACATCGCCGATACCCGCACCGATGCGGACGCCGACATCGCGCTGCGGGCCAAGGACGGTGGTCGTATTTTCGACGTCCAGATCCGCAGGATCACCGCTCGGGGTGGGCCGAACCTCGTCATCACTGCCTCGGACGATGCCTCATACAGGGCGACCGACATCACCAAGAATGGCGACGAGTGGCGCGGCTGAGGCCCCGCACTACTAGTCTGCGTCTCATCGGGCCCTGCTCCGTTCACCCTCCTGGAAGGGCGCACGAGGACATGGGTCCATTCGATCGGAGAGAGGTTCCGGCGTGCGCAGAGCGGTTCGAGTGCTCGGCGTGGCGATCGCGGCTGCGCTGGCAGTTCTGCTCGTCGTGACCGGGATCCTGCTCCAGAGTGCCGCCCTCAACGGAGCCTGGGGGGGCTTCAACCTCAACCGGGTCGCCAGCAGCGGGGACCCAGCTGCCGCCGGGTCCGCCGCCCGCGGAGTCGGTGCCGCGGCTTCGGCCACCGCCGACGCCGCCGGACTGTGGAGCACCCTGCTCGGCTGGAACCCGCTCACCCGCGGGCTGGCGAATCGACTCGACGCGGTCTCGACGCCTCTGTCGAGCGTTGGTGCGGCGGCTACCAACGCGGCGCCGGCGCTACCCGATGCCCTGGGCGCCAACGGTCCGAAGCGATACCTGGTGTGCGCCCTCAACGATGCCGAACTCTACGGCTCCGGAGGAGCACCCCTGCACGTCACCATGATCGAGATGGACCACGGCAGTTTCTCCACCCCCATCTCCGGAACGACCGGGGTGACCATCTCCCCTGGCTGGCCACTGCTGAAGTGGGACAAGGTCGGCGGGCCGCCCTGGTACCAACCGGGTGTGGACTACTCGTTCGGGCAGACCATGTACCAGCCAAACTTCCCCTTCGCCGGGCAGAACATCATGCGGGCCTGGGAGGTGGAGAAGTATCCGAAGCTCGACGGAGTACTCACCCTGGACGTGGCAGCGGTGGCCAACATCCTTCGAGAGACCGGCCCTATCAACAGCCAGGGTTATGGCAACCTCACCGCCGACAACATCCGTCGGAAGCTGCTGATCGATGCCTACCGGGAATTCCCCGAGGACGTACCGGGGGCCAACGACACCCGACGCAAGTACAACGATGCGTTGGTGAAGGCCCTCACCGAGCGGATCACCGACCCTGCCCAGGCCCGCGGCGTCGCCGCCGGGCTGGCCGCGAGTATTCCGGAACGTCACCTGCAGGCCTACATGAGCGATCCGGTGCTGCAGCGCAGCGTCACCGACCTGAAGGCGGATGGCTCCCTGACAACCGCGCCGGGGGATCTCATGGGCGTCTTCCTACAGAGCTACCGCTCGAAGGTCTCGCTCTTCCAGCAGCGGTCCATCCGCCGGGAGGTCACGGTCGCCGCGGATGGCTCGGCGAAGGTCAAGCAGACCGTGATCAATACGAACGCGGTGCCCGATGATGTGCCCGGCGACCGAAACTCGGACTTCGGTTACCTCGCGCTGATCCAAGTGCAGTGGGTCGCCTACCGCATCCCCGCCGCCGCCACCGAGGCAACGGTCTCAACCTCTGGGAAGCCGTTGGTGGCGCCTGGACAGACCGGTCCATATCAGGATCAATCGGGCGCTCAGGTGCTCTGGCAAGGAACGAGCCTGTCGCCCGGAGCACGGGAAACCGCCGTCGTTTCGTACTCACTCCCGCCGGGAACCTTCGGCTCGGGCGACCAGCGAATCTACAAGGTGACAACGAATCCCCAGGCCTTTCCGTCACCTGTCGACACCGAGATCAGGGTCACCTTCGAGGGGGCGCCTGCCAACGGCAGCGGACAGGGCTGGTCCGCGGAGGGCGGAGCCCACGTGTGGCGCGGTCAACTCGATAACACCCTCTCCTTGTCAGTGGCCCCGTAGGCTGCAATTCCAGGTTCACATTGCAGGGCGCTTGTTACCGCGGGGTAGACTGAGAGGGCCACCGCGCCGAGTTGCGCGTGCACGGTGATAACTCGAGAGAGGAGGCCGAATCAGGTGTCCCTCCTACGTGATGACCCCCCGAGCCTCCCCGCAACATCCGCCCCAGACGAGCCCACCATTCGAGCCGGTTCGGCGTCGACACCGGCAAGTCAACGAACTTACTACCGCCAGATCCCGCCGAGGCGAACATGGTTCGACGGCCTCCTCACGGACCTGCGCAGTCGCGGAGCCGGCCTCGTCATACTCACCCTGGATGTCGTGGCGCTGGCCGCCTCTATCATCTGGTTGGGCAACGGACGGCCGATCTCGGTGCTGTTCTGCGCGCTGGTGATCCTCCTCTTCGCCCAGGCCACCCTCTACCGAAGTCGCCTGACCCTGTCCGTCCTTGACGACCTACCCCTCATCGTCGGCCGGTTCCTCATGGCAACCGGACTCACCGCGCTGCTGGTGGTGGTCCTGAAGTTGAACGCGGGGTCAACCTCGGTGATCGCCCTGGGCGTGGTGTTGGTGGCGCTGCTCGTCGCTCGTACCATCTCCTACGCCTTCATCAGGTACATGCGCAGGCGCCGCTACCTGGGCAAGCGGACCCTCATCATCGGCGCGGAATCGGTGTCCCAAGGCCTCGCGCTCGCGCTGAAGCGGGAGCGGGCCTGTGGCCTGAACCCCGTGGGATTCGTGGATTCCGACGTCCCCCCAGAGGTACGCAGGCATCTGCCGCTGCCGCTGCTCGGCGAGTGCTCCGACCTGCATCGGATCGTGCTCGCCTACCGACCGGAGTACCTGCTCTTCGGATACAGCTATGAGCCCGCCCCGCAACTGGTCGATGCCATCCGCGACGTCCAGCAACTGCCCGTTACGATCTCCGTGGTGCCCCGGCTCTTCGAGGTGATGCCGAGCCAGGCTCCGAACGACCATGTCTCTGACATCCCGCTTGTCCGGCTGGGAATGACCACCTTCCGGAACCCGTTCTGGTGGGTCAAGCGGCTCGTCGATGTCTTCGTCGCGGCGTTGGCACTGATCGTCCTGTCCCCGCTGCTCGCGGCGCTCGCCATCATCGATCGGATCGTGGACGGTCCGGGCGTCATCTTCCGGCAGCGACGGGTGGGCCTCGATGGTCGCTACTTCGACGTGCTCAAGTTCCGCAGCCTGCGCCCGGTCGACGAGACAGAGTCGGCCACCAACTGGAACATCAAACACGACGATCGACTGAGTTGGTTCGGCAAGTTCCTCCGCAAGAGCTCGCTCGATGAGCTGCCACAGTTGTTCAACATCCTGCGCGGAGATATGTCCCTGGTGGGGCCGCGGCCGGAACGCCCGCACTTCGTGGAGGAGTTCGGGGATACCTACCGCCACTATGGAGATCGGCACCGGGTTCCCTGCGGCCTCACCGGTTGGGCGCAGATCCACGGTCTTCGCGGGGACACCTCCATCGCCGCGCGCGCCCGCTACGACAACTACTACATCGAGAACTGGTCGGTATGGCTCGATATCAAGATCATCCTGCGTACCGCGACGAGCATGTTCAAAGCCTCGGGTTGACCGAATGCTCAGCGTCCGCGCCGGCGAACCGGCACACTCAGCAGCATCATCGATGAGAGGTCCGCACCGTGAGTTCTGAGTCCACCGAGGACGCTTCCCAGGCCGTCAAGGCGCCCGAAGCGGACGAACAAGGCATCGGTCAGGGAGTCGACGATTCGTCCAGCCAGGATGACGACGTTCCGCGCCGCAGGCACGATGATGTCAAGCCACGACAGTCCAGTGGTGGCCTCAAGGGGATGGTCGCGGACATCGGCCAGCCAACGGCCCGGGGGATCATCCCGACGCTCGTTGTGTGCGGACTCGTGTTCGCCATCCTCGGGGGTCTGATCGCCAGCTTCACCGGCGCCTCGTACACCGCCACCGCGCTGGTCCAGGGCGCACCGGTGTCCTTCGATCCCAGCGCGACCTCAGACACGGACCTCAGTTACGTCCAGACCGAGGTGGCGTACATCCGAATCGACAAGGCCGACCTGCAGAACGCGGTGGCGAAGAAGACCGGAATCTCCAACCCTTCCCCGGTGGAGGTCGCGGTGATCCCCGGAACCACGATCCTGGCCTTCACCGGCTCGGGTGCGAATCCGACGCAAGCCGCAGACAATGCCAACATCTCCGCCGAGACATACATCCAGTCCTGGCGCAGTCGGGTCACAGACACCCTGAAGGACTCGATCGCGATCCTGGACAAGCAACTCGCCACGAACCCGCCGAACGCCGCGGCTCTGTCGAACCAGCGGGCCGCGCTGCAGACCAAACTCGACGCCGCGACGTCCATCAACCGACTGATCAAGCGGGCGACGCCGGAGGGTGCCAGCAAGAGTTCCTCCGCCCTGACTGGCGCGCTGCTAGGGGGTCTGGTCGGCCTGCTGGTGGGTGTCGGAGTACTGCTCCTGGCCCGGCGTCGACGAACGAGGAATACCTCAGGGGCCTGAACGGAATGAGGAGGCGAGCGCAGTGGGATCAGAGATCGCCCTGTCGATCATCGTCAGCACCATCGGGCGGCCCGACGACCTGCGGCGGCTGATCGACTCCTTGGTGGCACAGGATGCCCCCGGCACGTTCGAGCTGATCGTGGTGGACCAGAGCGATGACGGAAACTGTGTCGCGCTGCTCGCGGATCTCGATCTGCCCTTCCCCTGTCGTTCCACGACCTCGGGGCGGGGAGTGTCGCTGGGGCGAAACGTCGGTGCGTCGCTGGCCACGGGATGGTTGTACGCGGTACCTGACGACAACTGCTGGTACGCACCCGACACCGTGAGCTCGGTGCTGCGTCGGATGTCCCCCGACAGGGGTCCCGAC
Source organism: uncultured Actinomycetes bacterium (assembly GCA_964392145.1). Lineage (GTDB taxonomy): Bacteria > Actinomycetota > Actinomycetes > S36-B12 > UBA10799 > JACJWR01. The sequence continues at coordinate 5,355 of CAYMPK010000083.1, forward strand.
GCACTGAGCGGCATCCAGATCACCGACGACGGGCAGCCGTCCATGTTGCGTTGGCCGGCCGAGCGGGCGCCGATAACGCTGCGCAACGTATCTCAGGCGGCGATCTCCAGCACAATCTTCATGAAGGCAGAGCTGTTCGATCGACTGAACGGCTTCGACGAGACCCTGGGGGTCGGGTCTGCCGGGCCATTTCAAGCGGGCGAGGACACCGACATCCTGCTGCGTGCGTTGGAGGGTGGTGCCCGGGTGATCTATGACCCCGGGGTCAAGGTGCTCCAGGATGACCCACGCCAGGAGGTCACGCCCGGCTTCAAGCAGAAGATGCTGGGCTACGGGATGGGGGAGGGCAGACTCTTCCGGATCCACCAACTCCCGCGGACCAGGCTGGCCTACCTGCTCGGCCGCAAGGGTGCCGCTGCCGCCGTCCGGGCATCGCGCGGTCGCTCCGATCTGGCAGCCGCCGATTTGGCGTGGGCCCGTGGCCTGGTCGCGGGCTACCGGTCGAAGGTCCCCTACTGATGGACACCTCGGCCCGGAATCGAAGGGGTCCGTTGACGGGCGCCCTTCGAGGCCTGTGGTGGATATCGCCGACGGGGGCGGTCGCCCTGATCGTCCCCGGTTCGCTCTTCCTCGCCGCCAGCTACCCCGACTACGTCTATCGGACTGCCTGGCGAACACCGAAGTCGCTGGAGTCCTCCACGGTGCTCATGCTCTTCGCCGGTGCCCTGGTCCTGATGATCTGTTCGCTCATCCCGCAGTTCGCCTCGCGACGCCCACTGTCAGCACCGTGGCCGGGCTTCTCGGCAGTTCAGCGGGCCGCCCTGCGAAAGGTCTCCACGTGGCTGTTCTGGTTGACCGTCTTCGGCTACACGGTGCTCGGTCTGCCCGGCGTGGCACGGGGCGTGACGCCGGGCTTGATCCTGGGCGCCTTGTCGGGCGACGGCTCGAGTGACGATGTCAAGCGGGCCTTCGAACCCATCACGGGAATCACCTCCTTCACCCAGATGGGCATCGGATACGTCATCATCGCGACCCTGCTGTTGCTGGGGAAACGCGACCGGACGACGCTGCGTCGACTCATCATCGTGCTCGTCATCGGCACGATCCGCGCCTTCTTGGCGAGTGAACGGCTGGCCATCCTCGAACTCCTCGTACCGATCGTCGCCATCCTCGCCATGTATTGGATCGGCAGTCGACGGGAATCCATACGCACGGCAGTGCGAACTGCTCCGTTGTTCCTCATACCGGCTGCGATAGCTGTATTCGGGATCTTCGAGTACTCCCGGTCCTGGGCCTTCTACAAGAGCCGCAGCTCGGGCACCTTCGTGGATTTCGCCATCGAGCGATTCGCGGGCTACTACGCCACCTCCTACAACAACGGGCAACTAGCCCTGACCTTCCAGAACCAGTTGGGCCATGTCCCCTATCGAAGCCTGCAGGGCCTATGGACAGCGCCGGGCGCGGAACAGATCGGCCTTTACGAGAAACTCAACGGTGGGGCCGCGCCTGATCTGAAACCAATCTTCGAGATGTTCGGGAATCCCGAGTTCAACAACCCGTGCGGAATCTGCGACCCCTTCGTGGACTTCGGGCACATTGGGGGCTTCATCTTCCTGGCATGCGCGGGAATCATCGTCGGGAGTCTCTACCGACTCTTCGCCAATGCCAATCCCATCGGTCTGCTGGTCTATCCCCCTCTCTTCACCGGGCTGTTGGAACTTCCGCGGTACCTCTACTGGACCCAAGGCCGGCTGTTGCCCACGTTGGTGGTGCTGTCCGTCACCGGTTGGTGGCTCATGCGGCTGGAACGAAGGTCGGGGCCTGCTGCCGCCGGGCCGCCCCGGTCGACGCCGGGGGTCGCAGCGGAATCGGCAACTTCAGTTGCCGGGACGGGGGCTCACGGACCATGACCAGCCAACAACCCGATCGAGACTCCGGGCCAGCGACGGGATCCCAGTTGCGCTGGCTGCTGATGGCCTCCCACGTCGCCGCCGGTGGCGCCGGAGGTGGCATCGTCCGCTACACGGTGGAACTTGCACGCTCGCTCAACCGAGATCCCGGCATCGAACTGCACGTGTTGTGCGAAGCGGAGGCCGCGGAGTGGTGGACCACTGAACTCGGTTCGACGGACCGGGTCCATCCCCTACCCGCCCTGCCGACCCCGGCCCTGTCGTTCCTGGAACGGCGCGGCTGGGTCCTACCCGACGTTGAATTCGACGTGGTACACGGAGCCAAGCATCTGATCCCACCGGCGACGGGCGCACTTCGACTACTGACCGTGCACGACATGCTCCCCCTCGATCGCCCGTTGGACTTCGGTCTCGCCAAACGGACACTGCTGCGGGTGCCCTACCTGCACTCCATCCAGGAGGCGGATCTGTTGGCCTGCGTGAGCAATGCGACCCGAGCCCGGGTACTCGCCTACATACCCTCCGCCGCGGGCCACGCCGAGGTCGTGCAGCTGGCTGCGTCGCGTGCCTTGCTCAATGCGAGCAGCACCCCGGTGGATGTCCTCGACGGTCAACGCTTCGCCCTCGTGGTGGGCGACCAGTCACCGCGCAAGAACCTGCCGCTCGTGATCGGCGCCTGGGCCGACGTGATCGATCGGATCCCGGAGGCACGGCTCGCCGTGGTCGGACCGTCCGGCTGGGGAACCACCTCGCTCGGGGACGAGGTTTCCACTCTGGAGGCCAGGGGGGCCCTGCACCTGCTGGGTCACGTCGACGACGACGAGTTGCGCTGGTGTTACGAGAACGCGGCGGTCGCCGCCATGCCGAGCCTGCTGGAGGGCTTCGGTCTCCCTGCCGTGGAGGCTCGTGCCTTCGGCACCCCGCTGATCACGTCGGAGGATCCCGCCCTGTGCGAGGCAGCCGACGGCTACGGAACCGTGGTGCCGACCACCCGACGGGACATGTGGGTCGAGAGTCTCAGCGCAGCGATGTCCTCCGGTGCTCGGTCGTCGGCGGCGGTGCCCCCGGTCGCGCGCACCTGGGATGATGTGGCGACCGAGACGGTGGCCATCGTGCGGACCGCCCTGAACCGGCCAGCCGCGGACACCGGAGACCACGATGAACCCTGAGAGCCCCGCCTGGACGGGTGTGACCGGAATCGACCCGTTCGCCACTCCGCTTCGGGTGCTCCACGTGTGCGGCCTGGAGAACATTTGGGCGGCCGAATTCGTCGAGCGGATTTCCGGCTTCCAATTGCGCCGGGGTTGGAACGTTCAGATGTTCGTTCCGGCGTCAGCGCCGCCCTCGGCGTTGGAGGCCAGCCGTTCGCAGCCGCCACCAACCGGTGACGTCAGGCCGCCGACAGCAGGCCAGGACCTGGCAGACGTGATAGCCGATGTGCGGCCTCAGGTGGTGGTGTTGCACGGGCAGCGGGCCGGCGCCGTGGGTAGGACGACGATCCGAGCATCCGTGCCGACGGTGGTGCTGCCCCACCGCCTTGATTCGGCCATCGGCGGCGGCACGATCGATCAGCGAACCGGCCGGTGGACGCAATTGCGATCTCGGAGACTCGAACGTCGCCTGGCTCCTTGGACGAATGCCCTTGTCGCGCTCTCGGAACCCGAGGCGGCCTCCCTACGTCCCGGACTGGCTGCGCCACTGTTCGTGAACCGGGAGAGCGATCCGGACCGCGCCAACGTATTCGTCTCCGCCGTCATCAGCCGGGCACACGCCTTCGGTCACCTGTACGGGCCGGGAGGTGGCGCGGTTGACTGACGATCCGAAGGAGGATGAACACGCCGGCAAGAAGCGGGCGGTCATCGGCGGCCTGTGGATAGCGGCGTCCCAGCTCATCCCGTTGATGGGCACCGCCGTGCTCTCCATCGTCATGGGTCGGGTGCTGGGGCCGGACCAACTGGGCCTGCAGAGTTTCATCGCCTACATCGAGGCCCTGCTGGGAGCTCTACTCCTCAACGTCGTCACGGTGATGTCCATCCGGTTGTTGTCCGAGGCGGTCGGCGCGCAGGACGAGGACCGGTTTCGTCATCTCAGCCGGGTCACCTACGTGGCCAATGTGGCGGCCGGCGCGGTGTCGGCCATCGTGCTATCGATCGTCGGCCTCTTCAGCGCCACCCCGATGCCGTGGTTCGTGGTCGCCGTTTCCGCGCTGGTAAACGGCGTTGGCTGGGGGTACGGCGCCATAGCCATCGCTGATCGCGGTTGGCGCCCAGTGGCCTCGAGGCGGCTGATCACTCAGTTGATCGCAGTTCTGCTGGGCATCGTCGCCATCTTCGTCGGCTTCGGGATCACAGGTGTGTTCGCCGCGAACGTGATCGCCGCGCTGATCGTGCTGATCATGCTCCGCCGACTTGTCGGTCCGATTCCGCGGGCATCGTTGCGTCCGCTGCCCCACGGTCTGGCCCACATCTGGCTCCAGCTCCTCATCATGGAGGGGCTCGTCCAGATCGTGCAGCGCCGGATGGAGTTCCTCTTCCTGCAGGCGTATTCCACCGAGGCCCAGTTGGCCATGTACTCCATCGGCTTCATGGTCATCTCCACTGCAGCAGTGATCCCGCAATCGTTGATGGTGGCGGGCCTGCCCGGCATCGCGGAGTCCTTCGGCGCCGGCACCATCGACAGAACGGCCAGCAAACTCGGTTCAGCCCTTCGAATCGTCTCCATCGCCTCACTGCCCTTGACCGCAGGTGTCGTATGTCTGGGTCCGGCACTGGTGATCGTTCTCTACGGTCCGGACTACACCCAGGCCGCCGAGCTGGTGCCCATAATGTCCTTGTCCCTGCTGTTCGTCACGGGCGGCAACCTGTGCGCCACGTTCTGGACCGGGGCCAACAGACTGCGCCGGCCCATCATCGGAGCGAGCGCCGGCGCTGTGGTGGACATTGTGTTGGCCTTCCTGCTCAT